>JANWKA010000132.1 GCA_025451655.1 Chitinophagaceae bacterium
CCGGAGCGAAATAAGGATAATCCCGGAGCAGGTCCCGGAGGGCGGGGATATCGGGTTCCGTCCCATCCCTTTTTCCCATGATTCGCGCTATGATGGCTTCTGAAGACATGCCGCTCTAAGGTACAATATTCAATCACCAGTTCGCGAAGGCCCGGTTGAAGATGTCGTCCGACAGGTCACTGTTGATTTTGGTGATCAGCTGGTCCTGGATCGAGGTGATGGAAACGTTAGCAGCAAAATCCTGGGACCGGGAAAAGGAAGTGCTGAAATTGCTTTTTGGGTTGGTCCGGGACCTGAAGTCAATGCTCACCGTGATCGTCAGCCTCAGGGAGGAAGCCTGTTCCACATTGGTAACCGCCGCGTTGCTGATGTCATATCCGCTGATGGACCCGGTAAAAACATAATCAGCGGAATCAGAATTCTCCTGGGTCAGCCGGGTCTGGGAGGTGATCTGGTTGCGCAGCACCTCGGTCAGCTTCTGGGCCAGGGTGGGCGGTGCCAGCGGAGCCTTGCTGGAGAACAGGTTGACATTGACCGTGTGGGCATTGGCATCGATACTGGAGGCATTGAATTTATAGAGCCAGCAACCGGAAAGCAGGACCAGGCCGCAAATCACAGCAGCGTTAACCCACCCCAACTTTTTGACCCATCTCATCTGCCCGTTTTTGACCCGGAACCCGGGGGATTAATCGATGATATGATATTCCTTGAGCTTGCGATACAGGGTCCTTTCGGAGATCCCGAGGTCCAGGGAGGCATCTTTCCGTTTCCCGCGGTGCTTTTTCAGTGCTTTTTCAATGAGTTCCTTTTCCTTATCAGCGATCAATAGGGTTTCCTCCACGTCCTCATGCTGGTCAATCTTGTTATCCTGGATCAGGATGGGCTGGGGACCATGGATGGCCGCAGGAGCCTGCCCGGTTTCCGGAAATCCGTTCACCAGGCTTTCCCTGGAATAATCGGGTGATGGGGCGCCCGGGGGGTGTTGGAGGAGGTCGAAAAACATTTTCTTCAGTTCGTTGACGTCCTTTTTCATGTCGAAAAAGAGCTTGTACAGAATATCCCTTTCGGAGTTGAAGTCGCCCCCTCCGCTTCCGGGACCCGCCAGCATCGGAAGCCGGGTCATGTGTACTTCCGGAAGGAATTTTCTGAGCTCGGGACCCGGGACCGTCTTTTCAATGCTCAGGACGGAAACCTGCTCTGCAATATTTTTCAGTTCGCGGACATTGCCCGGCCAGGGATAATTGATGATCATCTGGCGGGCCTCATCATCCAGCTGCACGGGAGTCGTCTTGTATCTTTCGGCAAAGTCCACGCAAAACTTGCGAAAAAGCATGGGGATGTCCTCCTTCCGGTCCCTCAGGGCAGGCACCCGGATCGGGACCGTGTTCAGGCGGTAATAGAGGTCTTCGCGGAACCGGCCGGTCTGTGTGAACTCCAGGAGGTTCTTGTTCGTGGCTGCGATCACCCGAACATCCGTTTTCTGGGTCCGGGAAGATCCCACCCGGATGAATTCCCCGGTTTCCAGTACCCGCAGGAGGCGGGCCTGGGTTCCCAGGGGCATTTCCCCGATTTCGTCCAGGAAAATAGTCCCCCCGTTCACCGTTTCGAAATATCCTTTCCGGGAATCCATGGCCCCCGTAAAGGACCCTTTTTCATGGCCGAATAACTCCGAATCGATGGTGCCTTCCGGAATCGCCCCGCAGTTCACGGCAATGAAAGGATTATGCTTCCTCACGCTCAGGGAGTGGATGATCTGGGAAAAGCTTTCCTTTCCCACCCCGCTTTCTCCCATGATCAGAACTGTCAGGTCGGTCCCTGATACCTGGATGGCCACGTTCAGGGCATAATTAAGCGCCGGAGAATTTCCGATGATGGCAAATCTGTTTTTTATAGCCTGTATTTCCATAGAACCGGATTAATGGGCCAGGGCGGTTTCCCCGACCAGCCTTCCCCTCAGGGTTGCCGAAGTGCAACTTTCGGCCAGGACCGAAACATATTGCCCCGCCGCTGCCCCCTCCGCCGGGAATATAACCATCTGGTTGCAATCGGTCCTTCCGCAAAATTCCTTTTCATTCCTTTTGGAAGGCCCCTCCACCAGGATCCGCAAGGTCTTACCCAGGTTGCGGCGCATGCTTTCCAGGGCTTGGCCCCGGTGGAGGGCCACCACCTGCTCCAGCCTTTTTTGCTTCACCTCCCGGGGGACATCATCCGCAAGCTTTCGGGCAGCAGGAGTTCCGGGTCGTTCGGAATACATGAACATATAGGCCAGATCATACCGGCAAAATTCCATCAATTCCAGGGTCTGGAGGTGATCGGATTCGGTTTCACTGCAGAACCCGGTGATCAGATCTGTGCTCAGGGCGCAACCCGGGAGGATCTCCCGGATCCGCGCCACTTTTTCCAGGTACCATTCCCGGCTGTAGCCCCGGTTCATCAATTCCAGGACCCGGGAACTTCCGCTTTGCAGGGGGAGGTGAATGTGCTTGCAGATATTCGGAAATCCGGCCATGGCCCGGAGTACCTTATCGGTGATGTCCTTGGGATGTGAGGTGCTGAAGCGCACCCGCAGCAGGGGATCGATGGAGGCGACCTGGCACAGCAGGTCCGCAAAATCGGTAACGCCGCCCCCGGCATCCACCCACCGGTAGGAATCCACGTTCTGGCCCAGCAGGGTCACTTCCCGGTACCCGGAGCCAAACAGATCAGCGGTTTCCCGCAGGATGGATCGGGGATCCCGGCTACGCTCCCTTCCCCGGGTGAAGGGCACCACGCAAAAGGAACACATGTTATCGCAGCCCCGCATGATGGAAACAAATGCGGTGACCCCGTTGGAATTCAGGCGAACTGGACTGATGTCCCCATAAGTTTCCTCGCGGCTGAGCAAAACCTGGACGGCCTGGTGCCCGGCCCCGGTTTCTTTCACCAGCCCGGGCAGGCTCCGGTAGGCATCCGGGCCTACTACCAGGTCCACCAGCCGTTCTTCTTCCAGCAGTCTGGATTTCAATCTTTCTGCCATGCAACCCAGGATCCCGATCAGCATTCCCGGCCTCCGGATCTTGGTTTTCCGCAGTTCGGTGAGACGTTTGCGGATCGTCTGTTCGGCTTTATCCCGGATGGAGCAGGTATTGATCAGGATCAGGTCGGCCGCTGCCTCCTCTGAGGTCGCCACCAGCCCTGCTGACTGCAGGATCGAGGCTACAATCTCGCTGTCGTTGAAATTCATCTGGCAACCATAGCTTTCCAGGTAGAATTTCCTGGGGGGTACCGGATGGCCTTCCCTCCTTCCGGTTGAGGGACTTCCCGGGTTGATTTCTGGTATGGACAGCGGGTCTTGAGGCATGGGGGTTGGATGGATCAGGTCAACTGGATCAGGTTCGGGTTTTCGGCCCCTGAACCGGGGAGCGGGCCCAGGTGAGGCAAAGATAATAAAAAGGCAATTTATGACAAATTGACAGTCCTCCATGCTACCTGGGAAACAGGGTGCAACCTTCCGGTCCGGATTTGTCTTTGATAGGCGACAGCTGGCGGGAAAACCCGGAATGAACCCCGGGCCAAACCCCATCCTTTTCCATGATCCGAAATTATTTCAAGGCCTTTTTGCGGAACCTTTGGAGCAACAGAACCTACAGTTTCCTGAATATTGCCGGCCTGGCGATCGGGATCGCATGTGCCAGCCTGATCTTTCTCTGGGTGGCTGATGAAATCAGTTTCGATCATTTTAACCGGAAGATGGACCGGCTGTATTTTGTCATGGTGAATGCCGTGCTGGATAAAGGGATGTTTACCCACGGGTCCTCCCCGGGGGTCCTGGGTCCCGCCATTGAGGCCAATATCCCGGGAATTGCAAATACCTGCAGGGTGAGTGAGGATCAGACCCGCCTGCTGTTCACCATCGGAAATAAATCAGTTTACGCCTCAGGAAAATATGCGGAGCCTTCCCTTTTCAGCATGTTCACAATTCCATTCCTGGAAGGAAGCCCCAAAATGGCTTTTGAACAGTTGCATTCCCTCGTGATCACCGAAAAGACGGCGATGAAATTTTTCGGAAAGGATCAGGGGGTCCTGGGCCGCATCGTGCGGATGGATAAAAAGCAGGATTATGTGATCACGGGGGTCCTGAAGGATATCCCGGAAAACTCCTCCCTTCAGTTTGAATGGCTGGCCCCGTTCCAGGTTTATTTTGACCAGAGCCCCTGGGCGCATTTCTGGGAAAACAACTGCCTGAGCACCTATGTGGAACTCAAACCGAATGCGGACCTGGCCCGGATCAACCGCCAGATGTACAATTTCGTGCAAAAGCGCGCCCCTACTTCCAACGGGCATGTTTTCCTTTTCCCGATGAAGGACTGGCACCTCCGGAGCCAGTTTGCGAACGGGAAACAGACCGGGGGAGGCCAGATCGCCTATGTCCGGCTGTTTTCCCTGATCGCCTGGATCATCCTGCTCATCGCCTGCATCAATTTCATGAATCTCGCCACCGCCCGGAGCGAAAAAAGAGCCCTGGAGATCGGGGTGCGGAAGGTTCTGGGCGCGGGGAAGCAAAAACTCCGGTTTCAATTCATCCTGGAGGCCCTGATCATGACCCTGCTTTCCACCGCGGTAGCTGTTTTGGTTATCGCCCTGGTCCTTCCTTCCTTCAACACCCTGGTCCAGAAAAACCTGACCCTGGGATGGAGCCGGCTTTCGCATTGGGGATTCCTGGGGGGGATCACCCTGATTTGCGGCCTGGTGGCCGGGAGCTATCCTTCCCTTTATCTTGCCTCGTTCAATCCGGTTTCCGTCCTGAAAGGATTTATCGCCCGGTCGGCCGGTGCATCCCTCGTGCGCAGGGGCCTGGTGGTGCTCCAGTTCACGGTTTCCATTTTCCTGATTATCGGAACCCTGGTCATATACAGGCAGATCCTGCATATCAAGGCCCGGGACCTCGGATTTGACAAGGACAACCTGGTCGAGATCGACATGCAGGGCCATATCGCTGCCCATTACGATGCGATCCGCCAGGACCTGATTAGCACCGGTTATGTCCGGGATGTCGCGTTATCGGATCACCGCACGCTCTATGGGGGCAACAACACCGATGGACTCGCCTGGGACGGGAAGGCTCCAGGCGCCCGGATCCTGGTTTCCTGGAGGGGGGTATCGCCGGATTTCATATCCACCTCCGGGTTAAGGATCCTGGAGGGCAGGGATTTTGAACCTACAGATACGGTGAATGAAGACCAGCCCGTGATCCGCGCCAATGTCCTGATCACCGAGTCTTTTGCCAGGTTGATGGGACCCGGTTCGGCGGTAGGCCAAAGGATTTACGATCAAAACGATTCCCAGCTGCAGGCTACGGTGGTCGGGGTGGTTCACGATTATGTTTACGGGGATTTATATGGAAAGCCGGATCCCGTGCTGTTCACCTGTTCCCCGCCCCGGTTTGAAAACACCCTTTATATCAGGACCTTGAAGGGAACCGACCCGGTAAAAGCCATCGCTCGCATCGGAGCGGTGATGAAGGCCGATAATCCCGGCTACCCATTTGAGTTCCGGTTTGTGGACGACAACTTCAACGGGTTTATCCAAACCGAAACCCTGATGGGGAAGCTATCCCGGGTTTTCGCGGCCATCGCCATTCTCATCTCCTGCCTCGGCCTTTTTGGTCTGGCTGCCTATACCGCGGAACGCCGAACCAGGGAAATCGGGATCCGCAAGGTGGTCGGAGCCAGTGTCCCGCGGATCGCGGCATTATTATCCGCGGACTTCCTCAGGCTGGTGGCCGTTTCCGCGGTCATTTCCTTTCCGCTTTCCTGGCTGGTCATGCACCAATGGCTGGATCATTATGCCTACCGGACCACCATCAGCTGGTGGATCTTTTTGCTTGCCGGAGTACTGGCCCTCGGGATCGCCCTGGGCACCATCAGCTTCCAGGCCGTGCGGGCGGCGATGGCCAACCCCGTCAGGAGCCTCAGGTCGGAATAGCAGGACCAACTGACCCGAAGGAACCCCCGGCAGCGCATTTATGGATGGCTGAGGTCGTCCCTGCGCCGGGCCACCTCCCTCCAGGTGGTCAGGATAAAGCCGTTATCCACCAGGAATTTCCGGAAAGCGGGATCCAGCATCACCAGCATGTCTGCTTTGCGGATATCGCCGGAATCGGTGATTTTTGAAAATACAGGGGTGGGAGAGGTGCAATGCATGATCACCATGGTCAGGCCTGGTTTCAGGTCCAAAAGGGATTTTTCGTACAGGGCCTCCCTCCATTTCAACAGGTGGGCATCGTCGGCGGGCATGCCTTTGGGGACCTTCCAGTCGTAACTGAAATTATCCAGATCGTCAAGGACCGGCAAACCGCCGTCCCAGGCCATTTTGCCCAGTTTCCGGATTGCCTGGATCCGGGATTCGGATGGATGGGATTCCTGGCGAATGGAATAATCATCGCCTCCGGGGAGCATGACCGGAATATGCTTTTCGATCCCCAGGCTCACATATTTCATCAGGAAGGAATCGGTTGCGAACAGGGTACCCATATGGCTGTCCAGGTGGGAAGGATGAAATCCCATGGTTTCCGCCCGGTCCAGCTGGGCCCTGATCTCCAGGTCCACTTCAGCTGCACTGGCGTGCCGGACCACGCTGGCCACATCCGGCCACAGGCATCCTTCGGGGTCAGTCAGGCCCGGAACCCGGGACTTTCCCGCCAGGGGCCCCCACCGGTAATCCTTCCATTCCGAAGTCAGGGTCAGGTGGAGTCCTGCATCAATGTCCGGATGGGCCTTAATATACCGGACGATCTGGGGCACCCAGGGACAGGGCATCATCACACTGGTGGAATGGGCAACCCCCCGGTCGAAAACAGTTTCAATACCCAGGTTGGAGTCAAAGGACATACCCGCATCATCCATATGCAGGATCAGGACGCGGGCACCCTGGGGGAAGCCCAGTTTTTCTGCGTAGGTGGCGCTTTCCTGGGCCCGTGCGGGCATCCCAGGCCATAGGCCGGGAAAGACCATCGGGACAACAGAAACCAAAAATGGAAAAACCCTCCGCAGCATCCTTCGGGAGGATGCCGGGGAATGGAGTTTTGGAACCGGGGAGATAAAAAGGGGTGACATGTGGAGCTGGATTTCCATTAAAGATAGTTCCATAAATTTTCATGAAATGAAGCCCGATCCCAGGGTTTGATTTTCATTTTTCCGGCCTTTGCGGGAACTTCAGGAAAAGGGGCAGCCGGAAAAACCGGGGCTGGAGCATCCATGGAACCCGGGATGGTCCGATTTGGAAATGGAACCGAAACAGCGCGCCGGACTGGTTGGAGAAATGGAGCGGAAGACGGGGATCGAACCCGCTACCTACAGCTTGGGAAGCTGTCGCTCTACCAATTGAGCTACTTCCGCTTTTGACCTAAACATGCAGGGAACTTTTCCCGATCCGGCCCTTCAGCCAGCTGTTCTCCGCTTCCACCAGCCAGCTGGAATCAAGTTCCGATTTGGTGGCCACCAAATTATTGAAAAATAGGGAATGGGGTCCCATCTTCCCTTCATGGAAAGCTGCTTCAATTTTGTCCAGGGGGACCAGCCGGATCTGCCCGTCGATCCAAAATGCGATCTGGTTCCGGTCGAAGCAGGCGATTCCGGTCCGGGTCTCAATCATTTTTACTTCACGGACGGAACTGTCGATGCTGCAGCCACTGATTCCGGTCCGGGTCTCATCGGCCAGAAAGATCAGGAACTGGTTCAGGAACAAGCCGGCGAACCCTTTAACCGGTTGCCCGTGTGCGGTCCAACCCAGGGCAAATTGGTTCAGCTCCTCCCGGATCCAGGGAAGATCCTGGTCCTCAAAAGCGCGGCTGGCCAGGTAAATCCAGACCCGGGAATTCCCGTGAAAATCTTTGGGAAGCAAACCTGAAACAGGCGACATGACCCAAAATTAAGGCTTAAACCCGGAACCCCGTTTTTAAAGGTCAGGCCATGGATTGCAGAACCAGCTCGGCGATATCCAGCAGCTTGACCTTTTTTTCCGGATCCGCGGACCCCATTCCGTCCGAAAGCATGGTCATGCAGAAGGGGCATGCACTGGCCACCACGGCAGCGCCGCTTTCCAGGATATCGGCTGCCCTCTCCTGGTTTACCCTTTTGGTCCCCTTTTCCTCCTCCTTGAACATCTGGCCGCCTCCCGCTCCGCAACAAAGTCCCCTGGACCTGCACCGCCTCATTTCCACCAGTTCACTATCCAGCGCTTCCAGGACCGCCCGGGGAGCTTCATAAATTCCGTTCGCCCGGCCCAGATAGCAGGAATCATGGTAGGTGATCCGTTTTCCCTTATAAGAGCCGTCCTCCTTCATCCGGATCTTTCCCTGAAGGATCAGATCCTGGAGGAATTCGGCATGGTGGACCACCTCATAATGGCCGCCCAGTTCCGGATATTCGTTTTTCAGGATATTAAAACAATGGGGGCAGGTGGTGACTATCTTTTGGATCCCGTACCGGTTCAGGGTTTCGATATTTCCCCGGGCCATCATCTGGAACAGGAACTCGTTTCCCGCCCTGCGCGCGGGGTCCCCGGTGCAGGATTCCTCCGGACCCAGGATGGCGAAGGAGATGCCCACATGCGTGAGAATCCCGGCGAAGGCCCGGGTGATCTGCTGGGCCCGAGGGTCAAAACTCCCGGAGCAGCCCACCCAGAAAAGGATTTCCGGAGATTGCCCTGCCTGGGAAAATTGCGCCATGGTCCTGACCTGTTCCATACCCTGATTATGATTTGGCCCAGTCTGCCCTTCCCGATGCCGGAAATTTCCACGGGGCCTGGTTGTTTTCAATATTATTGAACATCATCTGCCACTCCTGGGGGGCCCTGGATTCTTCCATGACCAGGTACCTGCGCAGTTGCAGGATGATGTCCAGGGGACTGATGCTGACCGGGCATTCCTGGACGCAGGCGTTGCAGGTGGTACAGGCCCGCAATTCTTCCTCACTGATATAATCCCCCAAAAGGAATTTTCCGTCCGCCCCGGCATTTTTCCCCCGGTCCAGGTTCCGGCCCACCGCTTCCATCCGGTCCCGGGTATCCATCATGATTTTGCGGGGGGAAAGTTGCTTCCCCGTCTGGGTGGCAGGACATGCTGCCGAACACCTTCCGCATTCCGTGCAACTGTAGGCGTCCAGGAGGTTTTTCCAGCTGAGATCTCCGATGTCCCGGGCTCCGAATTTTGGCTGCGGTGAGGTGGAAGCCTGTGGTTCCTGGCCCTGCTGCTGGAAAATGAGGCTGACTTCCTGCGCCACTTCGGGCATATTGTCCATTTGCCCGGGCGGGACCAGCCTTCCGTAATAGGCATTGGGGAAGGCAAGCAGGATATGGAGGTGCTTGGAAAAGGGCAGGTAGTTGAGGAAAGCGAAAATACCCAGGATGTGAAGCCACCAGGCGGATCTTTCCCAAACGATCAGCCTGGTGGAGGGCCAATGCGCTACCCATCTGCTGAGCAGCCCCGAAACCCAGAAGGCTCCGGTTTGCCGGTAGTGGGCGACCCCCTGAAGCTGCAGGGCATGGTCTGTGGTATTGAGGGTGAGAAAAAAGCACATCAGGGCGATTTCCGTGATCAGGATATAGTTGGCATCCGACCGGGGCCATCCCTGGAGGTCCCCTGACCTGAAACGCCGGATCCGCAGCAGGTTCCTGCGGATGAGGAAAACAACGCAGGCGACCAGCACCAGGACCGCAAGGACTTCAAAGCAACCGATCAGGACCGGGTAGAGTCTCCCCAGCAGGGGGGCAAACATCCGGTGCGAACCCGTGAGGCCGTCCAGGATAATTTCCAGGATCTCCAGGTTGATGATCAGGAAGCCGGCATAAATGAACAGGTGCAGGACGGCCACCAGGGGATTGCGAAACATTTTCTTTTGTCCCAGGGCGAGCAGGAGGGTGTTTTTCCAGCGGAGCCCCGGGTGGTCCCTCCCGGAATCCCGGCTGCCCAGCAGGATATTGCGACGGATAAACCGGACCTTGCGGACAAAAAGAGTCACAGCCAAGGCAGTCACCAAAATGAAAAGGATTTGCTGGATCATGAACCCGGAATGGGCCTCAAATTAATCTTATTTTGGGTGCACAGAACGGGCTTTTGTACTTTCACCAGGACATAATCGGGCCGGCCCATGGAGGCAACCAGGAACATCATTTTGAATACGGATGCCATCCGCAAGAAGATCGGGCGAATGGCCTGGCAGATCTATGAGGATCATGCCCAGGAAAAGGAACTGGTCTTTGCCGGAATCCGGGATAAGGGGCATATCGTCGCCCGGAGCCTGGGCAGAAAACTGGAAGAAATATCTCCCCTCCGCGTCCGCCAGCTGGAAGTCACCCTGGACAAGACCAACCCGAAGCGGGTGGAAATTTCCGATTCCTCAAACCTGAACGGGAAGACCATCATCCTGGTGGATGATGTGGCCAATTCCGGAAGGACCCTGCTTTATGCCCTCAAACCGTTTCTGGAATTTTTACCCTCCTCCATCCGGATCGCGGTGCTGATCGACCGGAGGCATAAGTCTTTTCCCATCACCCCGGATTACAGCGGCTATTCCCTTTCCACCACCCTGCGGGACCATATCCTGGTGGAAATGCGGGGGGAGGAAATTGAAGCGGCCTACCTGCTTTAGACCCTCATTCCAGGTGCAGGTCCCGGATGATCCCGGAGATCCTTTCCTCCAGCAGCTTCAGGGTTCCCGGATGGTCTTCAGCCCCCCTCAGACGGGTATTGACGCTAATATAGAATTTGATCTTGGGCTCCGTACCCGAAGGCCTGGCTGAGATCTTGCTTCCGTCTTCCAGGATGAACTGCAGGACATTGGAACGGGGCAACCGGATCGGGGACCGCGTGCCCTTCCTGAGGTTTCTATCGATACCGCTCTGGTAATCCAGCAGGCGGACCAGGGCGGATCCCTGGACCGAAACGGGCGGATTATTGCGGAAGGCCGTCATCATCTCCGTGATCTGAAGAGCGCCTTCCCTGCCTTTCCGGGTGATGGAGACCAGTTTTTCCAGGTACATGCCATAACGGGTGTAAAGCTCCAGGAGCTTTTCGAACAACGACCTTCCCTGCTGCTTTTCAAAGGCCGCCATTTCGCAGATCAGGGCCACCGCAGATACTGCGTCCTTATCCCGTACCTGGTCCCCGGTAAGCAATCCATAGGACTCCTCCCCCCCGATGATGAAATGTTCGGTTCCTTCCTTTTCCCGGATCAGCTCGGCGATGTACTTGAAACCGGTCAGGGTATTGTAACAGGCCACCCCGTTGGCTGCAGCGATCTGGTCAATCAGGTCCGTAGTCACGATCGTCTTGCATACATAATCGTTTTTGCGGGCCATTCCCTTGGCCCTGCGCGCCTCAATCTGGTAACCGAAGGCCAGCACGGCCGTCTGGTTTCCGTTCAGAAGGATGTAGTTACCCTGGAGGTCTTTCACCCCGATGCCCACCCGGTCCGCGTCGGGGTCCGTTCCGGCGAGGATATCCGCCCCGGTAATTCTGGCTTTTTCCAGACCCATGGCCATGGCTTCCGGTTCTTCGGGATTGGGGTAGATCACGGTTGGGAAATTTCCGTCCGGTGTGGCCTGTTCCTCCACGATATCCACCGAATCAAAGCCCATCGCCTGAAGCAACCGGGGAACCAGGGTAATGCCGGTACCGTGGATGGGGGTGTAAACGATTTTCAGGTCGTGCTGGGCCGCCACCGCTTCCGGATTGACAGAAAGGCCGAGAGCCATGCGGATGTATTGGTCGTCCATGGATTTTTCCAGGATTTTGACCCCTTCCAGATGGTTTCCCCATTGCACCTGGTCCGGGGAGCCGATCCTGACCACTTCCAGGATGACATTGTTGTCGTGGGGCGGTACGAGCTGTCCTCCGTCCTGCCAGTATGCCTTATAGCCGTTATATTCTTTGGGATTATGGGAGGCGGTGCAAACGATTCCTGCATGGCAACCCAGCCTGCGGATGGCGAAGGAAAGCTCCGGCGTGGGCCGGAGATCCTCGAAAAGGAACACTTCCAGCCCGTTGGCCGCCAGGATGGATGCAGCCGTTTCAGCGAAGAACCGGCTGTTGTTACGGCTGTCGTGGGCGATCGCAATGCGGGGGGTGCCTGGAAAGGATTTTTTGATATAGTTCGCGAATCCCTGGGTGGCTGCTCCAACCGTGTACCGGTTCATCCGGTTGGTCCCGACTCCCATCAGACCCCGGAGACCGCCGGTGCCAAACTCCAGGTCCCGGTAAAAGGCATCGGCCAGTTCCGCGGGGTGGTCCCGCTGCAGGCTGCGGATAGTTTGCCTGGTCTGGTCGTCATAAGGGCCGTTAAGCCAGCGATCAATTCGCTCCTGAATGGGTTGTTCCATGGGTTCCATATCTCCATTTCAAATTAGGTCAAATCCGCAATACGGCAAAGCGGGCAAAAGCGAATCGGAGAGATCAAAGGCGTTTGACTAATTTTGGCCGGATGGATCAGGGGGAAGATTCCTACAGGCAGCAGGGCCTCCGCAAAAGGCTGGTGGAAAGCCTCCGGGAAAAAGGCATCTCATCGCCGGCCGTGCTCGACGCGATGAATGCAGTTCCACGGCATGTATTTATGGATACGGCCCTGGAGGCCTTCGCCTACCAGGACCGGGCCTTCCCGATCGCGGAAGGACAGACCATTTCACAGCCTTATACGGTGGCCTACCAGACCCAGCTGCTCCAGGTCCGGCGTTTTGACAAGGTGCTTGAAATCGGTACGGGAAGCGGGTTCCAGGCTTGCATTCTGGCCGAAATGGGCGCAGTGGTCTTCACGGTGGAAAGGCAGCGCAAACTGTTTGACCGCTTTCGGGAATTTGCCTATAAATCCCGGTATCCGAACATCCGCTGCTTTTACGGGGACGGGTATGAGGGCCTGCCTACCTACGCCCCCTTCGACCGGATCCTCGTCACCGCAGCGGCACCGGTCATCCCGGATCAGCTCCTGGTCCAGCTTAAACCGGGCGGGATTATGGTGATCCCGGTCGGAGGGAAGGAGGGCCAGCGCATGATCCGGCTGGAAAAAACAGCGGATGGAGGCATTCACCAGGAAGTCTATGATAATTTCTCCTTCGTTCCGATGCTGGAGGGCAAAAAAGGGTAGGGGAATTTTGAGCTCAGTGCCCGAATACGGATTTCAGCAGGCTGGTGACCTGGGCTGCAGGATCCTGCCTGATCTTCTGTTCCTCCAGTCCGATATTATAAAATAATCCATCCAGGGCCTTGCTGGTGACATAAGCCGTCAGATCCGGGTTCACCTTCCGGGTGAAGGGTATATTGTCGTAGGCGCCCACCAGCCCGGACCAGTATTTGGTGGCATCTGTTTTTTTCAGGCAGGAGTCAATCACCGGGCGGTAGGCCACCGCAAGGGGAGCCGAGGTGGTTTTTTTCAGGTAATCCGTAGCGGCATGATTTCCTCCGTCCAGGATTTGAACCGCATCCTGGATTTTCATCTCCCGGATGGCTCCCAGAAAGATGGGGCCCGCAGTTGCAGCAGCCTGTTCCGCCGCCCGGTTCATGGCCAGCACTGCCTGGTCGATCTGGGGGCCCATACCGATTTTTCGAAGGGTATTCTCCATTTTCTGGGCCTGCGGAGGCAGCAGGATCCGGATGGCCGGGTTCCCGAAATAACCGTTTGTAGAGGAAAGTTTTTTGGCTGTATTGACTACCCCGACTTCCAGGGCCTGCCGCAGCCCCCTGGCGATCAGGGAATCCGGGCTCTGCACCTGTTCCAGGCTGCCAGGCCCCGGATGAAGGACTCCGGGTCCCGGACCCGCCACCAGGAGGATCAGGAGCCATCTGGATAAAAAGATCATCATAGTTCAGTTGCTTTCAGGAGAACGGGTCCGGGAGGCCTAAAGATATATCCTTCCCCTGGGGTAGAAGCCAGGACCTGGCAAAAAGGGCTAATTTCCGGCACCACCGCCCCCGCCCTGATCTCCGCCAGGCAGCAGGTCCTGTTCCTGCTGGGGATTTTGCTGGGGCTTTTTCTTCCGGAACAGGGCGAAATTGGTTTTCCCGAAACGGTAGCTGAAGTTCAGGCGAACCAGTTGGGACTGCCGCTTGCGATCCGATTTCTGGAGGAAAATTCCGGGGACCTCCGTATGGGTGGAATAGATTTCCGTGTTGAATACGTCGGTGGCCGCCAGGGTGAGGCTGGCCGCATTGTTCTTCATGAAATCCTTGCGCAGGGCCAGGTCCACGGATCCCACTCCGCTGATGGTCCCCTGGGGGATCACCCGGGGGCCCTGGTAATGGCCGGTCAGCTGGATGGTGAAACGGCCGGGGAGTTTCATGTTGGAATTCAGTTTTCCAAACCAGCTCAGCCCGGAATTGGAAAGGTTCTGGGCCAGGTTGCTCGCTATGATATTGGTCTGGTACAGGTTCAGGTTGGTGGTCACATCCCACCAGGGAGTGATCTGGTTGGCCATGGTGATCTCCGCGCCGTAGGTATTGGAGGAATTGGCATTGAC
>JANWKA010000133.1 GCA_025451655.1 Chitinophagaceae bacterium
TAGGTATTTTTGTCGAATTTGCCACCGGCATGCAACACCGTCATCACCACTTCCAGGGCGGATTTTTTTTCCTTGGTCATGATACCGGTAGGGATCCCCCTGCCATTATCCGAAACCGTAATTGAATTATCCGGGTGGATGATCACCGATATCTCTGTGCAATATCCGGCGAGCGCTTCATCAATGGAATTATCAACCACTTCATAGACCAGGTGGTGCAATCCTTTAATCCCGATATCCCCGATATACATCGCGGGCCTCTTGCGAACCGCCTCAAGCCCTTCCAGGACCTGGATGCTCCCGGCATCATAAACATCGTTCCTGGGCTCAACCAGGGTCATTTCTTCACTCATAGCTTCCGGATTTCCTTCGATTTACAGGTCAATTTTTACTATTTGTAAAGGTATGTTTTAATCCTCAAATCTCCATGAAAAACAATGCATTCCGCAGCATTTCCCGGTTAAAAATTGCGCCTGCCCGGGGCCTCCCCGGACCCGGGACAAACAAAGCCCGGGATAACTTAATATATTAATTTTATTTAATGAAAAAAGGAGGTTTTTTACGTTATCAAACACATTCAGTTTTTATATAATTAATCTCTTTCCCTTCCACACCCCTTGCGCCGTTTTCTCCCCCCTGATGGATCCCCGCATCCCGGAATTTTCCCGGTGACCGCAGGAAATTAAAACGCTTCCCCCGAAGGCAAAATTTTTCCAAAATAAGGGCACCTTTCTCGGGCAATGGCGCGGACCACTCCGGACGGATCCAGCTGACCTGGCAAAAAAAAATGGCGTAATTTTGCAAACCAAACGGACCCATTGGATCATTCCCAGAACATATTGCAACTGGCGCTCAGGGAGCCAGGACTTTCCTCTGACCTGGATCTGATCCGGGATGAAGAGATCCTGGTTTCTGACCATACCAGGCTCCGGATCCGGCGGTATGACTGCGGTTCTTCAGTTACCCCCGAGGATACCTGCATTGCGGTATACGAACCCCTGAAAAAAGAGGGCGGGCCTTCCCTGGATTTATATTATTGTCTGAATAACAAAAGGTATTGCACCAATCCCAAATGCCAGGGCGGAATTTGTGAAAAAGCGGCTCCCGGCTGTTCCCTGGAAACCCGGTCGGCGGATCTGTTCCAGCTGACCTTCAGCGAAGGTTTTTTCGGCGCTTTCCCGGAACAGGGGAAAGGATCCCTTTCGACTCTTTTCGATTCGGGCTCCTCCAACCGGTATGTTCGAAATCTTTCAGTTTGCGGAAGGGCAAGGCTTGTGCTGGACCAGATCCTTCATCCTGCCCATGAAGGGACCCTCCGCCAAATCTACCTGGAGGGAAAATCCATCGAGCTGCTCCTTTGCAGCTCAGAATGTCTTACCCCGGACCGGGAAGACGGCTTCAGCTGCCGGTTCCTGGCTACCCCGGAAGGCAGGGAAAAGATCACCCGCGCCCGGGACCTGCTGCTTCAAAACCTGGACGAGCCCCTGACCATCCGGGAACTTGCCAGGAAAGTGGCCATCAATGAATGCTACCTGAAAAAGGGGTTCAAGGAAATTTACGGAACCACCATCTACGATTATTTTCAAAAGGAAAGAATGGAAAAAGCCCGCCAGCTTTTATATGAAAAAGGGCTATCGGTTTCCGAAGTAGCCTCCTTCATGGGGTATTCCTGTATCTCGCATTTCAGCACTGCCTTCCGCAAGCATATCGGGATTAAACCCTGCGAGCTGTTGCTCCGTTAACCCGCAACCCCATTCCTTTCCCCCTCTTTGAATATAGCCGTTCATCCCTTCCATTAGGGAAATGGCGGATTTTTTTGAAACTTAAGGCCATTTCTTAACCAAATTCCATCCCATGATTCCCAGGCTGGTTCCGATGGCCCTGCTCAGCATGGCCCTGATGCTTTCCACCTTCCCACTCCAGGCCCAGCCCTTGCGGGATGCCTGGTCCCCGGATCACCTGAGCCTCGATCAGGGAGAAGACCTGCCTGCCCTCACCGGCCTCCGGGGTATCCACTGGAACAGCGAAGGCAACAGCTTCACCCAGCTCCAGCGCTCCCCATCGGGGTACCAGATCGTGCAGTACGATCCGGACCAGGGGCTTTCCGAAACCACCCTGGTCACCGCTGCCCAGCTGACTCCGTCCCAGGCTTCCCGGCCCCTCACCGTGGAAGGTTATACCTGGAACCCCGCTCACCGGCAGCTGCTGATTTTCACCAATTCCAAAAGAGTCTGGAGGGCCCGGACCCGGGGAGACTTCTGGGTCTATGACCAGGCATCCGGCAAATTGCTCCAGCTCGGGGCCGGGCTTCCCCCCTCCTCCCTGCAGTTCGCAAAGTTATCACCGGATGGCACCATGGCTGCTTTCGTAAGCGGACATAACATTTATACTGAAAACCTGGCTGATGGCACCATGAAGGCCCTGACAACGGATGGAACCGATAAGATCATCAACGGGACTTTTGACTGGGCATATGAAGAAGAGTTGTTCTGCAGGGACGGATTCCGCTGGAGCCCGGACAGCAAATCCATTGCCTACTGGCAAGTGAACGCTTCCGGGATCCGGGACTTTTTGATGATCGACAACACGGATTCCCTTTATTCCTTCACGGTTCCTGTCCAATATCCCCTGGTGGGTTACGATCCTTCCTCTGTGCGGATCGGGGTGGTCGACATTGCAACGGCCCGGACCCGGTGGATGGATATTCCGGGAGATCCGGTCCAGCATTATCTGCCGCGGATGGATTGGACCGGAACGGACAACCAGATCATGGTCCAGCAATTCAACCGCAAACAGGACACCACCTGGCTTTACCTGGTCGATTCCCGGACCGGAACAGCCCGGGTGATCTATAGTGAGGGAGACACCTCCTGGGTGGACATCAATTATTTCTGGCAATACGACCGGGACAGCTGGGACTGGATCGATGAGGGTAAAAAATTCTTATGGACCACCGAAAAGGACGGCTGGAGACATGTTTACTGCATGAACAGCGATGGGACCGGTGAAAAGCTGGTGACCCGGACAGATTTTGATGTGATTGACGTGGTCGGGATCGACCGGAAGGATAATCTGCTTTATTTTACCGCATCCCCCGATAATGCGACCCAGCAGTATCTCTATGAAACCAGGCTGGACGGAAAGGGGGTAGCCAGAAGGGTCACCCCCCCGGGAGCGGAAGGAACCCATACCTACCAATGCTCCTCCGCGGGACAATATGCCCTGCATAATTATTCCAGCCACAATACCCCGCCGGTCCTCCAGCTGATCCGGATGGATGACGGAACGGTGCTCCAATCCGAAGCCGGAGGAAGGCGGCCCGGCCCAGTCCAGGCTGAAGGCGAGGTGAACCCCATGACCTTTTTCAAGGTGACGACCTCCCAGGGCGTGACCATGGACGCCTGGATGATCCGCCCCAGGAACTTCGACTCCACCCGGAAATACCCGGTCCTGTTTTATGTTTATGGAGAACCCGCCTCCGCCACCGTGCGGGATATCTATGCCCCAAACCCCTGGTTTGAAAAGCTGGTTGATACGGGCTATGTAATCATCTCCATGGATAACCGCGGAACCCCGGCTCCCAAGGGAACGAAATGGCGCAAGGAGATCTATCACAATATCGGCATCATGAATGTGGATGACCAGGCCGCCGGCGCCATGCAGATCCTTCAACTCCCCTGGGTGGATACCTCCAGGATCGCGGTTTGGGGTTGGAGCGGAGGAGGGGCTTCCACCCAGATGCTCATGTTCCGGTATCCGCAGATCTACAAAACAGGTATTGCGGTCGCCGGGGTGTCAAACCTGAGATTTTACGATAACATCTACGAAGAAAGGTATGTGGGAGTCCTGCCTGAAGACCTGAAATATTATCAACAGGGTTCCTCCGTCAATTATGCCTCAGGGCTCCGGGGAAACCTGCTGATCGTGCATGGGAGTGGAGATGACAACGTGCATTACCAGAACCAGGAAGCCCTGATTAACGCCCTGGTCAGGGCAGGCAGGCCTTTCCAGATGATGGAATACCCCAACCGGACCCATGGGATCAATGAAGGAGCAGGAACCACGGCCCACCTCTATGCCTTGCTGACCAGCTACCTGGAAACCCATTGCCCCCCGGGACCCCGTTGACCCGGATCACCGGCGATGAGCCAGTCCATGGGTATAATCCACGATGGCAGGGACGAGCCCGGGGTCCAGGGGAAGGGAGGGATCCTGGTAAGTTTTCATATTATCCTGATAGGTCGGGCCCGCATCCTTGAGCATATGGGTCATTGAGTCCAGCATCAGGAGTTTTCCATGAACTGAGGCGGCGGCCAGCCTCCGGGCATCTCCCTGGGTGATCTGGAGATCATTCTTTCCCTGGATGACGAGAACCGGGACCTTCAATCGGGCGATTTCCCGGGTAGGGGAAATCCGGATCTCGGAAATGAGATAGGGCTGGACGGCCGGAGTGAACAGGGGAAGCAAGGCCTGGGGGACATCGGCAACTTCCTCCCCGGCCCGGAGCTTCATGAGGATCCCGAGACTTTCCGCATAAAGCGTGTCGTTCATTTTATCCTTGAGCTGGATCATCAGGATGGAATCAATCGGCATTCCCATCCCTGAAATGGATACGAAACCTTCGGCATCTGCCTCGCGTGCGGCCATCATCCCGATGAGGGATCCCTCGCTGTGGCCGATCACCACGATGGTGGAAAAATGCTTTTCTTCCCGGAGTTTTTTGATCCATCCTGCCGCGTCCGAAACATAATCTCCCACGGAAATTTTTCTTTCGTCCTGCATGGCGGTGGCACTTTGACCGATCCCCCGTTTATCAAATCGCAGGGAGGCGATCCCCTGACCTGCCAACCCTTCTGCCAGGAGGAGGTAAACATCGGAATGCTCCGAGGGCAGGCTGTTGCCGTCCCGGTCCACGGCACCGGATCCGGCCAGGATGAGGGCCACAGCCCCGGAACGGTTCCCCTTCTGAGGCTTCATCAGGGTTCCGAAAATTTCCCCGCTGGCCGTATGGAGGGTATCCGGTTCCTGGGCGAACCGGGAAGAATCCTCCCCCGAACCCAGGTCCAGGGGTTTGATCTGGGCAATATGGAATCCGATCAGGTAACCGTTCCGGTTTATGGCCAGGCTCAGGGTCAGGTTGGCCCTCGAGAAATGGCAGGTCACCAATTCCAGTATCAGGCTATCATAGGGTCTGGAAATCATTCTCTGAATCCCGGAATCCATTCCATAGGAGCTAACCAGCCCCTTCCAGACCTGCCCCAGCATCACCGGGGAGATCTGGTTGCGCAGGGAGGGATCAAACATGGCGGATGCCCGGTCAAATTGGCCCGCCTGGTCCAGGGCCAGGAACTCCCGGGTCACCGAATCCGCTTTCCCCTGGGCCTGACCTGAACCCAGGCCCATGCAACCACAGACCAGCAGGAGCAGCATCGGTTTCACCAGGAGCCTCCGGGTAAGCCCGGAGAGCCAGGGCCGGGGCCTTGGGGATGCGGAAACAGTTTTTTCAAATTCCATGGAAAGGATTTTTTATTGTTTGGATCGGGATGGAGGCCGCAAGTCCTGGTTTAAGGCTGCGAGTTCCCTTCCGGCTGGGACTGTTGCTGGTAAAGGAAATAGGAATAGATGGCCGGGCCAAGGGTCGAGCCGAGGATCATGATCAAAAAGACCCAAATCAGTGCTGCCTGGGGGACCCAGAGACAAAGGATGAATCCGGTGATTCCGGCAATCACCATGAGTTTTCCGGCGAGCTGGTGGGTTTTCCTCCAGACTTGCTCGCTGCTCAGGGTCCAGGGGGTCCGGATCCCGACGAACCAGTTCGGTCTGACGTTGGAGATATAATTGCCCAAAACGACAATCAGCAACAGGATGAGCAGCAGCAGGATCCTGCTGCTGTCGAATTTCAGGCCCGTGGCCATCAGCAGGGATATCGAGGTGACCCCGCTGAGCACCAGAAGGATCATCAACCGGATGACCTGGAAGGCCTTGGAGAACAGGGCATAGTTCGCTTTTTTGGGGTCAATCCTGGGAAGGACCAGCAGGAGCAGATAAATAAAGAGGGAAACTCCGGTCATCAGCGCCAGGAACGGGACCGGGGCCATATAGGCATTGGCCCTTCCACGCATGTCAAAATGGGAAGGGATGTTACCCGGAATGCGGGACCGGATCACCAAAAACAGGATGACCGGGATCAGGATGACCAGCCATAGCCAGATTTCCTTTTTGAGTCGGAAACTATTCATATGGGTGAATTATGGTTGCTTTTTTTTGCTGAACCGCATAAACCAGGTCACCATTTCGTCCAGTACTGTGGTGTTCAGGGAATAATAAATGTACTGCCCCCTTTTCACGCTGAGCACCAGGCCTGCCTGTTTAAGCAGATCCAGGTGATGGGAAATGGTGGGTTTGGTGAAATCAAAATGGTCGGCGATCTCCCCGGCTGTCAGATCCTTATCCCGGAGCAGTTCCAGGATATCCCTTCGGGTCTGGTCATTCAATGCCCTGAAAAAGTTATGCAAAATAATTTAGTTAATTAGACAACTATCTAAATACAAAGGTAAAATTTTTTCGCAAACAGAAAAATCCCGCTCCGGCGGGATTTTTCTGACCCTGGCAAAAGAATGAAACAATTCGGGAATTGCTACTCCGTCACGGTTCCCTGGTCATTGGCCAGCAGGGTCTTTGAAATGCCCTGATCGTCAATATCCACCCGGTAGAAGGAAGCGATATCCTGCCTTTCCACCTTGGTTGCATCCTTGATAGAAGCATTGGGGAATTTGGAGCGGATATCATTGGCAATGGGTGCCGGTACATTTTCGCCGGAATAAACGGTGTGGGTCGCAATCCATTTTCCCGTGGAATCAAATTGCGCATCCACCTGGGTGCTGTCCTGGGCAAAAAGGGCATCCCAGTTTCCGGAGTAGGATGGATTCCATTTCACCTGGGTCACCCCGGCATACTGCTGGTTGAAGGAATTTTGAACATTGGCGGGGGCTGTAACAACTTTCGGCTCCTGGGCAGCCTTCGTGCGGTGATGATGCTTGTGTGTCTGGGCGAAACCGGCGATCGAAGCAGATGCCAGCAATGCCAGAAATAAAATGGTCCTTTTCATAGTCTGTAATTTTGGTAATAGTTCCTTTATGCGTTTGCCCGGGATCAAAAACCAAACCAAATGCGATCCCTGGGAGAACTATTTTCTCCCATCCCTCAGAAAACCCCGGACAGGGCGCCTGATTTTATCTTAATTTTGTGCTCTTTTTACTGAATGACAATCTTCTATGGAAATTCAATACCCGGAATATGAGGGGTTGAACCTGCCCGCGATCGAACAGCAAATGCTCCGGGATTGGGAGTCCCATCAACTTTTTGAACAAACCGTGGAGGGTCGCAACGGCTTTCCCCCCTTTGTTTTTTACGAAGGGCCCCCTTCCGCCAACGGGCTTCCCGGGATCCACCATGTGATTTCCAGGACCCTGAAGGACCTGGTATGCCGGTACAAGACCATGATGGGGTTCCAGGTGAGGAGAAAAGGGGGATGGGATACCCACGGGCTCCCGGTGGAGCTCGGGGTGGAAAAGGAGCTGGGAATCACCCGGGAGGATATCGGAAAGGAAGGAAAGATTTCGGTCAGGGATTACAATTTAAAATGCAGGGAAGCGGTACTCAGGTACAAGGACCGGTGGGAAGACCTGACCCGAAAAATGGGCTACTGGGTCGACCTGAAGGATCCCTATATCACATTCCAGCGGGATTATATTGAATCCCTTTGGTGGTGCCTGAAAAAATTATACGACAAGGGACTTTTGTATGAAAGCGTCAGCATCCAACCCTATTCCCCGGCAGCCGGAACCGGGCTGAGCTCCCATGAGCTCAACCAGCCCGGTACCTATAAGGAGGTGAAGGATACGACTTGCGTGGCCATGTTCCGGGCCCTGGAAGATGACCATTCCCGGTTCCTGTTCCAGGCGGCGGGAAGCCCGGAGTTGTATTTCCTGGCCTGGACCACGACCCCCTGGACCCTCCCTTCCAACCTGGGCCTGACGGTCGGTCCTTCCATCACCTATGCCCTTGTGCGCACCTTCAACCCCTACAGTGGAAATCCATGCGCCGTGATCCTGGCCAAAAATCTGCTGCACCGGTATTTCCCGGAACACCTGGATGAATGGACGGAAGGAGACCAGGCCGGGCTTTATGCCGCGATCACAGGTTGGCTGGACCAGGGTCAGGATCCCCCACGGATCGCGGAGGATGAGACCCTCCGGAAAGGATTCGAGGGGCTGATGAAGAAAAAGCAGCTGCCTTACAAGGTCTTGCTGGAAATGAAGGGGGAACAACTGGTGGAATGCCGCTATGCCCGGCTGATGCCTTTCGACGCGAACGATCCCTCCCGAATCGCCGGGGATCCTTTCCGGGTGGTTCCGGGAGATTTCGTGACGACGGAAGATGGCACGGGGATCGTCCATACCGCCCCCGCCTTCGGGGCGGACGATTTCAGGGTGGGACAGAAATTTGGACTGGGGATCCTCACCCTGGTGGACCGTCAGGGAAAATTCGTCGAGGGTCTGGGCGAATTCAGCGGCAGATATGTGAAGAATTACACGGATGATCCTGCCTATGTGGACGTGAACGTGGATCTTGCCGTGATGCTGAAAAAAGCCCACCTGGCCTTCCGGATTGAAAAATATGAGCACAGCTACCCCCATTGCTGGAGGACCGATAAGCCCATTCTTTATTATCCCCTGGATGCCTGGTTCATCCGGACCACGGCTTACCGTGACCGGATGATCGAACTCAATCAGACCATCCAGTGGAAGCCGAAAAGCACGGGAGAAGGAAGGTTCGGCAACTGGCTGGAAAATATGGTGGACTGGAACCTCAGCCGGAGCAGGTTCTGGGGAACCCCCCTTCCCCTCTGGACCACGGCCGAAAAAGACCGGACCATTTGCATCGGGTCTGTGGAACAACTGAAAGCGGAAATGGCCAGGGCTTTTGCTGCCGGATTGATGAATGAACTGGACCGGGATTGGGAACCCGACCTCCATAAACCCGATATCGACCTGGTGGTCCTGGTCAGTGAGGATGGAAGACCGATGCACCGGGTGCCGGACCTGGTGGATGTCTGGTTTGATTCCGGGGCCATGCCTTATGCCCAATGGCATTTTCCGTTCGATAACCAGGAGATCTTCGCGGCAAACTATCCCGCGGATTTCATCTGCGAGGGGGTCGACCAGACCCGGGGATGGTTTTATACTCTTCATGCCCTTGCAGCCCTGCTCCGGGAAGATATCCTGGAGGAGCTCAACTCCCATGGAATTCCGGCGACCACCCGGGAGATCCCCGGGATTGCTTTCCGCACGGTGGTATCCAACGGCCTGGTCCTGGATAAGGATGGAAACAAGATGAGCAAAAGGCTGGGCAACGTGATCGATCCCTTCGAGACCATTTCAACCTATGGGGCGGATGCCACCCGCTGGTACCTGATCACCAATGCCTCCCCCTGGGATAGCCTCCGATTTGATAAGGCCGGAATCCTGGAGGTGCAGCGCCAGCTGTTCGGCACCTTATATAATACGTACGCGTTCTTCGCTATGTATGCCAATACGGACGGTTTCACTTTCAGGGAACAGGAGATCCCCGGGGACCAGCGTCCGGAAATCGACCGCTGGATCCTTTCTTCCCTGAATTCCCTGATCGGTTCCGTCCGTTCGAGCCTGGACCAGTATGAGCCCACCCGGGCCGGAAGGGCCATCGAGGAATTTGTGGACCGGCATCTGAGCAACTGGTATGTCAGGCTTTGCCGGCGCCGCTTCTGGAAAGGAGAATACGGACCGGATAAAATCTCCGCCTACCAGACCCTTTGTGAATGCCTGGAAAAGGTGCTGGGCCTTATGGCTCCCATTTCCCCTTTCTTTTCCGACTGGATGTTCCGCAACCTCAACAGGACCACCGGCCGGTTTGCGGAGCAATCCATTCACCTGACCCGCTTTCCCGAGCCTAGGCCGGAATGGATCGACCTTTCCCTGGAAGAAAGAATGGAAATCGCCCAGGATATTTCTTCCCTGGTGCTTTCGCTCCGGAAAAAGATCAATATCAAGGTGCGGCAACCCCTCTCCAAAATCCTCATTCCCGTCAGGGGGGAAGTCATGAAAAGTCGGATACAACTGGTGGAGAACCTTATTTCCAGCGAGGTGAACGTAAAGGAAATTAATTATATCACTGAAAATGACGGATTTATCCGCAAGAAAGTGAAAGCCAATTTCCAGATCCTGGGGAAAAAGCTGGGGCCGCTGATGAAACCGGTGGTGGCCGCTTTATCCGGGCTGGACCAGGAGGAGATCTCCCGGCTGGAAAATGAGGGTTCCCTGACCCTGAAGATCGGGGGACGGGATCTCACCCTGGATGCCGGGGAGCTGGAAGTTTCTGCCGAGGATATTCCCGGCTGGACGGTGGCTACCAGGGGACCCCTCACGGTGGCTCTGGATACGCGGATCAGTCCTGAACTTTTGGCAGAAGGAAATGCCCGGGAGCTGGTAAATCGCATTCAGAAGCTCAGAAAAGACAAAGATTTAAAAATTACAGATAGGATTAATGTAAAGTTGTCCGGCACCCCGATGGTCCGCCGCCTTTTGAACAATGAGGAATTAAAACACTATATTTGCACGGAAATTTTGGCAGAACATCTGGAAATCCTTTCAGCCCCCGAACCCGGAATTGAAATTGAGGTGGGTGACACGAAATTAACAGTGATTATTAACAAAAACAGCTGACCATGGCAAGCAAAAAGAAAAAAGTTGCTGCTAGCCCAACAAAAAAAGCATCCTCCAAAAAACCATCGCCTAAAAAAGCAAAGGTCCGAAGTCATTCTGCTCCCAAAGCGGCTCTGAAAAAATCGGTCCCTGCCAAAAAGGCTGTATCGAAGCGTGCTCCGGCCAAACATGCGGTGAAGAAAGTAGCCGCAAAACATATTACCCGGAAATTACCCCTGAAGCCGATCGCAAAAAAACCGATTGAAAAAAAACTGGCAAATTCCCAGGTGAACCAGAAGAACTCAAAAACCCTAGCAAAAACCGTTGTGAAGATCGTGAATCAAAAGCCGAAGACTGAAGCCAGGAAAGCAGTGGAAACCAAAAAAACCATACCCGCGGTTTCCAGGGGAGTGAAAAAGACGATTCCGACCCCGGTTCAGAAACCGGTTGCCGCCAAGGAAGTTCCAGTCAAGCGGATCTCAATTCCGCCCCGGAAATCCACCCTCACCTACCAGCCCGAGTTCACCAAGTCCCTGCTGGACCCGAACCTGAATTCCGGACCAGTATACCGTTACAGCGACGGGGAGCTGTCAGAGTTCAAGGACCTCATCCTGAAGAAGCTGGAAACAGCCAAAAAGGAACTGGTCTACCTTCAGGGCCTGATCACCCGCAAGGACGAAGCCGGGACGGACGATACGGAAAACAAGTATATGAGCATGGAAGACGGCAGCGGTACCATGGAACGGGAACAACTCAACCAGATGGCCAGCCGCCAGATTCAGTTCATCGACCACCTGGAAAAAGCCCTGATGCGGATCGAAAACAAGACCTACGGGATTTGCAGGGAGACCGGGAAACTGATCGACAAGGCCAGGCTCCGTGCGGTACCTCATGCTACCCTCAGCATTGAGGCCAAGCATGCGAGGAACAAATAATTTCCTGCCCACCCTTCCTATCATCCCCCTTGCGGCCATTGCCCGCTTTGGATTTCAATTGAATTTCCGCACCGATTTATTTTCTGCGCGCAAACTCTGCCTCAACAGCCCGGAGGAAGTCCAGGAAATGCTGGGGTGAGGAATCGAAGGAATACCCCCTGTTGGAAAGCATTCTTCCTTCCCTATCCAGGAAGACATAATAGGGCTGGGCGTTCCGGTTGAATTTCACGATTTCAAAGTCAGCATTCTTTTCCCCGATATTGCGGATCCCCGACCCATCGAAGGTGGATTTATACTGGAGGGAATCCGGCAGTTCTGTCCGGTCATCGGTATAAAGCTGAAGCAGCACGAAATCCAGGTTCACCGTCTGGCGGACTGCAGGATCGGTCCAGACATCTGCCTCCATCTTGCGGCAGTTCACGCAGGACCATCCGGTAAAATCGATCATCAGGGGCTTGTTTTCGGACCTGGCCGCTGCCATCGCTTCCCCATAATCATAGAAAGCGGTATACCCCCTTGGGGTAGCCTGCCCGAAAATACCCACGTATTTTCGGGGCAGGATCGCAGGCATGGAGGTTCCGGGACTCCCCGAACCAGGGGCAGAGCCGGAGAAATTGAAGCTGGAATAATTGGGCAGGAATCCCGCAGTGATCCCCCCAGGCTCGGCTCCGAACATACCCGGAACCAGGTAGACCACGAAAGCGAAAGCCATCAGGGCCAGGATGAGCCTCGGAATGGAGATATGGGAAAGGGGAAGGTCATGGGAAAAAGTCAATTTTCCCAGCAGGTAAAACCCAGTCATGGTGAAGAGCACGATCCAGATTGCCAGAAAAACTTCCCGGCTCAGGATATGCCAGTGATAGGCCATATCCACATTGGAAAGAAATTTCAGGGCGAGCGCCAGTTCCAGGAATCCCAAAACGACCTTCACCGAATTCAGCCAGCTGCCGGATTTCCCGATCCGGCTCAGCCAGCCCGGAAACAGGGCGAACAGGGCGAAAGGGATGGCCAGTGCAATGGAAAAACCAAACATTCCCGTCAGGGGTCCCGCTCTTCCCCCCTTTGCCGCCAGGGCCAGCAGCCCTCCGATGATCGGACCGGTGCAGGAGAAGGAAACAATCACCAGGGTGATTGCCATGAAAAAAAGTCCGGTAAAGCTCCCCAGTCCCGCCCGGTTATTGGCCAGGTTCGCCCAGGAGGAAGGTAATTCCAGGTCGAAGGCCCCCAGGAAAGAAAGGCCGAACAGGACGAAGATGAGGAAGAAGATCAGATTTGCCCAGATATTGCTGGAAAGCTGGTTGAGCGAATTGGCACCGAAAAGCACCGTGATGAGCAGGCCCAGGCCCGTATAGATCACGATGATGGAAAGGGAATAATACAGGGCATTGCGGATACCCGCAGCCCTGCTCCCGCTTTTTTTCAGGAAGAAACTTACCGTAATGGGAATCAGGCTGAACACACAGGGGGTTGCCAGAGCCGCGAGCCCTCCCGCAAAACAGCCCCAGAAGATCCACCAAAGGGATCTGCCTGCCGGATCATCCGTCCCGGGAAGGCTGGAAATCGAAGCCTGCGGGGCGGGGACCGAAACCGAAACCGCAGCGCTTCCCTGACTTCCTGCAGCAGGGGCGGAAAATGAAAATACCGGCAACAGCAGGACCAGAAGTATAATATAAATGGTCTTCATGAGCGGTTTTGACCAGATCCGGTGTTCCCGGATTCCCGGAGGGAAGGGGCCTCCTACAGGCTGACCTGGAAATCGATATCCTTGGGGGGCAGGCAGTTGGCATCATTGCAAACCATGAATTCCAGGGATCCGTTTACGGCCCTGGTACCGGGCCTGACCCGGACCAGCTGCACGAAATCCACGCTGTGCTCGAAATATTTCAGTTCGGAATTGAAACTCTTGTCAAAATGTTTCACCAGTTTGCCGTCCTCCCTGGTTTTACCCACCAGGGTGAGTTCTTTCTGATCGAATTTAAAGGAAGTCGGGATGGGTCCTTTCCCCGCATCCTGGGAATAAATATGCCATCCCGGATCGATCCGGGCCATCAGGTGAACCGCGTATTCGTTGCCAGAGACTTTTTTCACTCCATAGGACCAGTGCACCGGAGCCAGGATTTGGGCGGAAAGAAGGAGGGGGCTCATCACCAGGGCAGCTGCCAGAAAATGCTTTATCATTCTATTCGGTTTAGGTTCAATTGGATCCCATCAGGCCGGCAAATATCTTTTGGCCATCGGTATTGCCCAGCTTCCGGCTGGTTGCCCGTTCCGGATGGGGCATCAGGCCATATACATTCTTTTCCCGGTTGGTGACCCCTGCGATATGGGAAAGGGATCCATTGGGATTGCTTTCCCCGTTGATCTGGCCGTCGTCTCCGCAATAATGGAACAGGATCTGGTCATTCGCAGCAAGGGCTTCCAGGGTTTGCCTATCGGCCAGGTATCGCCCTTCACCATGGGCCACCGGAATTTTCAGGGGCTGGCCTGCGAGGCCCCTGGTGAGGGGAAGCGAAGTATTCGAGCTTTTGATATAAATGTTCCGGCATACGAATTTCTGGGAGGCATTTCTCACCAGGACTCCGGGAAGCAGTCCGGCTTCGCAAAGAACCTGGAACCCATTACAAATCCCCAGGACCTTTCCTCCTGCCCGGGCGAACCCGATCACGCTCTCCATCATCGGGCTGAATCTTGCCAGGGCACCGCAGCGCAGGTAATCTCCGTAGGAAAATCCTCCCGGAAGGATGATGCAATCCCCGGTATCAAAAGCAGAAAGATCCCTGTCCTTATGCCAAAGGGCAACCACCTCCTGCCCCATGTCCACCCGCAGGGCGTCCATCGCATCCCGGTCGCAGTTGGACCCTGGAAAAACCACCACACCAAACTTCATAGATTTCCGGTTCGGGCCCCGCAGTCCCGCTGCGGGAAGGAGAACCACTTCCTTTTTGAATGCACCCGGAACCCGGCAGGCAACCTGCATTCACAACCACATTCCGCCCGGGCAGGGCGCAGGTTTCAGCAGGCCAATATTAGAACGAAAAAACGGCTTTACCTACAGGAAAATCCCAAAATTATCGTTAAAAACCCCCTGCCGGAAGGGCCTGCTCTGCCCCGCTGACTTCATGCGGTAAAGAGCTGGACCGCGAGGGCAAATCCGAACAGGCAGATATGGACCGAACTGGCTATGAAGTTCCGCTTCATGTTCCAGAAGGCATTGGCCAGGAATGCAGCGAAGGGGACCATGCTCATGATCCACATGTTGATGGAGAAGGCTTTGTTGATGAAGGAGGCGATGACAGCCACCACGCAATAGGCAAGCAGGATGACCCAGGCTTTACGGACCTGTATGAGGGTTTTGAAATACCCCTGCTGGATCTTATACAGGCTGAAAATGAACAGGACCAGGATCAGGGCCATGGCAGAAAGCGCAAAATATTCCTGGGGCAGCTTGGGATAGCTCAGGCCTGCAAAAGGGATTTTCAGAAAAAGGGAGATCCGGCCGGTGAGGAAGAGGTAGGCCCCCACAATATAAAACGGACAGGCCATCCCCAGGACGGCCAGGATCCACTCGGCAGGCCTGAAAGGTCTGGAGATCACCAGGACGGCCCAGATCAAAAGCAAAAAGATGATCGCCGGGAAATAGACGAGTGCCGCAACCCCGATGATGAATCCGATATTGAATACGCTTTCCTTCGCCGAATCCTTGTTATACAGGGCGATCATCAGAGGCAGGGCTGCGAGCATCAGGGTGTTCACGATCAGGGCAGCCGAAAACACATTCCACGGTCGGAAAAAGGTGGTGATGAGCAGGTAGCTCATCGCAGGCAGGTAGGTGGCCCTGGGCAGAAGCCTTGTTTCCCGCACGATCCGGTTGAGGGTGATGGCCTGGGTGAACAGCAGGGCCATGGTCAGCAGGACGAACCAGCCCGCCCGGTCATGGAAAATCCCGGTCAGACGGTCCTCCAGGACATTGAACAGAAAACCGTCTGCGGCATGGGTCTGGGGAAGGGAGGGATGGAAAATGAAAATGGCCTTGATGAGCAGGGTGTAGATCACCAACAGGAGGATGGTGTAGGGATTACCCGACCGGAACAGCCTGATCACCCCCTGAAAATAAGGCTAATAATCAATTTTGGCAAAGCAAATGTAGTTCCTGTAGATGCAGGGGATCACGATCTGCCAGGAACTCACCTGTTTGCCGTACCGGGGCATCCACTGATAGCCCTGGTCCAGCCCCCGCAGGGTGGGAAGGGGGGCCAGCTTTCCGTCTGGTTCCACGCTGACGTCGGTCAGGATGAAGGACCTTCGGAAGGGCGCATTGAAAATGAAATGCAAGGCATCTCCCGTATTCATGACCTGGTAGGATAGCAGGGCATCGCTGTTGTCATCGAACTGGTTCTTGCGGATGAAATTGCTCCAGCGGAGATTGCCATCCGGATCATAGGAAAAGATGACGATGTTATTATAATAATACCGCTCGTCGTACCGGGCTGAATACGGACTGTAATACCAGGGGGAAAAAGGGGAATAATAATAGGTGGGATAAAATGTCCCCGGGCCATAGAGGTAGTCCCACCGGTCCCAGGGGCTGTTGGCAGAGCTGGAATAGAAGGATTCCGCGGTGAGCAGCATGCCTCCGTCCCCTGTCAGCACCACCTGCTTGATGAAATAGTCATCGAAAGCCGCCTTTTCCGTGGATTCATCCTTGGCGTTCTGTTTCAGGTCGTCGCTGAAGGGAAGGAATTTCTGCTGGTCAAAATTTCCTCCGGCCCAATCGAACTTCCCGAAATAAAGCCCGTCCACATCCGAACGGCGCTGATCATAGTAAAAGGAAGCGATATACACTTTTTTATTCTGGTGGTCCAGCTTCAGCTTCACGTCATCCAGGAACTTGTGCTGGAGGTTGAGTTCATACACTTTCAGGGTATCCTCCAGGGCAGGTTTGATCCCGAGCCAGGCATTATCCAGGGAGGATTTGGTGCTCGACTCCAGCTTGGTGAATATGAAATCCCCGCTATTATCCAGGGTGAAATTACCCAGGTAGTCCTTTTTGCTTTCCATAGGCAAATTGACCCGGCTGTTATTCACCAGGCGGAGCTGGTCGTCCAGCAGAAAGGTGTAAAAGACGTTGGTGTTTTCCTTGTTCTGGTTGATCTTGTAAACCATGATCCGGGACTTGTCATCGGAAACCACTACGGAATACAGCTTGTTTTTTACGATGAGCGACCCGATGTCCGTGGAATCGATGAACTGTAATCCTCCCACGAGCCGGGACTGGGCATCGAGGATGGCCCCGTAGCAATAAATAGATCTTTTGCGCATGAACTGATAAATGATCGCGTACCGGTCCGGATAAGCCACAAAATCGACATTGATCACCTTCCCTTCCGGGAGGAAAGGAAGGGGGACATCTTCCTTCAGGGACATGGAATTGTCATAAATGGAAACCGTATAGGCATCCCGGAAACTGGTATACACCAGGATATTGTTCCCGACCTTCCCGATGATCTCGAACTCCGTATTTTTGTAATCGTTCCTCTGGGGCTGGGAATAGGTGATTTGTTGCGCCCCGGCCTGGATCGCCACAGCCAGAATTATCCCGATCAAACCCAGGATCCGCACATGCCTGTTCATAGATTTCATTTGAATCAAATCTTTCCTCAAGTTAGCAGAAAATCACCAGGTATGGGACCCTGGTACCCTTCAGGTGACCGGTCCTGCCGGGGATTCCCCGGCCTTCTAACGCCTGCCTCCACCCCTTATTTTGACCTCCAGGATGAACGGGCCTGGTGCCCTCCGCCATGAAAACGGTTCTGATCACCGGAGGCACCGGCCTGCTGGGCAGCCACCTCTGCCGGCAACTGGCCCGTTCGGGGGACCGGGTGATCATCCTGACCCGCCAAAAGCCACGACTCCTCCGGCCTGAGGTGGAATACGCTTTCTGGGATCCAAAGAAAGGCCGGATCGATCGGGAGGCCATTGCCGGTTCGGATGCAGTCATCCACCTTTCCGGAGCCAACATCAATGGGGGCCGGTGGACTCCGGAATACAAAAAGGAGATCCGCGAGAGCCGGGTCCTGGGGTCCCGCCTCCTGCGGGAAGCCCTGGAAAGCCACGGAGCGCGCTGCAGGGCCCTGGTCAGCGCTTCCGCCACAGGATATTACGGGTCCGGGGGGATATTCCGGGAGACAGATCCACCATCGGATGATTTCCTGGGACAAACCTGCAGGGCCTGGGAGGAGGGCATTGCATCCTGGGCGGGTCCGGGCAGGAGGCTGGTTATCCTCCGGTTGGGGATCGTCCTGAGCATGGAGGGCGGAGCGCTCCCTCCCCTGATCCCAAACTCCCGGCTGGGGGTGGCAGTCATTCCAGGAAAGGGAACCCAATGGGTGAACTGGATCCATATCCGGGATGCGGTCGCCGCTTTCCAGGCTGCCCTTGAAAATCCCGGGATCTCCGGTGTATATAATGCCGCATCCCCTGAACCAGCCCAATTCGAAACCCTTTGCGTTGCGTTGGCCAGACGGTTTGCGGGAAAATGCAGGCTCAGGATCCGGATTCCGCCCTGGTTGCTTCGCGCCATCCTGGGCGAAATGGGAGGAGCGTTGCTGAAATCCTGCCTGGTTTCCCCGGAAAAACTTTCCGAAACCGGTTTTCACTGGAAGTATCCGGGGCTGGAAGAGGCCCTGCAGCAGCTGACAGGGGAATTCAGGGGTCCCAACGGGAACCGGAGACTGCCTGGCGCAGGGCCGCACCCTTAAGCTGGCATTCCAGGAGTTCCTGCCCGGGGTCGCTCCGGAAGGTGATCGCCGAACCGGTATGAAAGGAGAGGTAACGCGAGGCTGCATTATAGAGGATGCTGCGGATGACAACGTTGAGATCGAAATTTCCCTGGGGATCGAAATATCCCACCGCCCCCGAATACAGCCCCCTGCGGCTGGTTTCCAGTTCCTCGATGAGCTGCATCACCCGGACCTTAGGTGCTCCGGTCATCGATCCCATGGGAAAACTGCCTGCGACCGCATCCACGGGGTGCAGGCCTTCCCGGATGCTGCAGGTCACCGTAGAAATCATCTGAAAAACCTGGGCGAAGGGCTCCACCCGGCAAAGCTCTTCCACCTCCACCGTATTGCGGGCGGCGATCCGGGAAAGGTCGTTGCGGACCAGGTCCACGGTCATGATATTTTCGGCGCGTTCCTTCAGGCTGGAGGAGAGCGCAACCTGGCTGCGGTCATCCTCGCCTCCATCCCTTCCCCTGGCTGCAGTGCCCTTGATCGGCTGGGACCAGATCCTGGATCCGGATTTTTTCAGGTACCGTTCCGGGCTGGCACAGGCCAGCCAACGGTCCCCTGCCCGGTAACAGGCGGCGAAGGGTGCGGGAGAGATTTGATTCAGCCCGGCGAACAGGGAGACCGGGGAGAGGGAAAGATCCCCGCAGAATGACTCCCTGCAAAAATTCAGCTCGTAGCAATCCCCGGCATGGATATACTCCCGGATGGCCCTCACCCGGTCCAGGTAATCGGAATCCGTCATCCGGCTGGCGAACCGGGTGCCGGGAAGGATGGAGGGAATTACCACAGCCGGGCAATTGCAGATTTCCCGGAAAATCCGGGCCGCCTCCCCGTAATCTCCTGGGATCCCGATCCCGGCCTCCCTGCCCCGGAGCCGGATCACGACTTCGGGCTGGAACCAGTGCAGGTCCGGCAGACCGATTCCGTCGAAATGATGGGAGGCAAGATCTTCCAGTTCATTTTTCAGGTCATAGGAAAAATGACCGAAGGTCCAGTCTCCCACCCTGTCCTGGAATTCTTTGAGCAGGACAAAGGCCTTCCCGGGCGCAGCTTCCACCTGGTCCAGCGCTCCGGCTGCTGCCAGGCAGTCAAATCCGGCTTCCGGCTTCAGGAAACCGTTATGATCCAGGAAAAGGCAGGTGCAGTGTTCCGTTACCCAATGGAGCAACCGGGCTTTGAAACCCGGGAAGGGGTCAGTGGAGAAAAAATGGAAATTGCGAATGGGTGGGTGCCTGTGGAAAATCAAAAATCGTCGTCATCCTCTTCTTCGAAGGAGGGATCGGAGAAAAGGTCCATTTCCTTCAATTCGTCCTCAAAATCGGAATCTTCATCTTCTCCTTTCGATTTCTTTCCGGATTTGGTCCTGGATTTGGGCAGATCAAATTCCTCAAAGTCGGGATCGTAGTCTTCGGGGTTGCCTTTCTCCCACTCGTCCTCCATTTCCGGTGCATCCTCATCCTCCCTGGAATCAGAATCCCCATCAGGTTGATCCGGGGACTTCAGCGATCTTTTGTGGGTTGTCTTCGGGTCCTCGTCGTCTTCATCAACGTCAGGGTCTGCGGGAAGCGGTTTGGTGGCAGGCCTGGCGGCGGAAGTTTTTTCAGGCTTGGTCGAATCGGACGGTTTTTTGGTTTTGCTTCCGTTTTCGGATTTAGCCTTCATGAGAGATGGAAATTGTCTCGTAAAGTTTTAACTACTTTTTTAATTCGCCAAATTTTTTTTGTCATTTTTTCGGGCGTTCCGGAACTCGTTTTTTCCCCTCCTTTCCATCCTGCACAAGCACCTGATCCCTTCCCGGTCCGTTGGAAACATACTTGACCGGAACCCGGGTCCGGTCTTCCACAAAACGAATAAATTCCTTCATTTGTTGCGGCAATTCCTCGAACCGGCTGATTGCGTTGGTCTCCGTGAGCCAGCCTGGAAAGGACTCATATTGGGGTTTGATTTCCATTCCATTGATGTCAAAGGGCATCCGGGAGATTTCCCCTTCAGGGCAGCGGTATCCGGTGCATGCCCTGATCGGATCAAATCCGTCCAGGACATCGGACTTGGTCATGACCAGCTGGGTCACTCCGCTCAGCATGCAAACATAGTTCAGGGCAACCAGGTCGAGCCAACCGCAACGCCTGGGCCTACCTGTTGTGGCTCCGAACTCGTTGCCGGTGACCCGCAGGGATTCCCCGACCCCGTCCAGCAACTCGGTCGGAAACGCCCCGCTGCCCACCCGGGTACAATAGGCTTTGGTCACGCCAATCACTTCCCCCACCCTGGAGGGGGAAACTCCGAGGCCCGTGCAGACTCCTGCAGAAATGGTGCTCGAACTGGTCACGTAGGGATAAGTCCCAAAGTCCACGTCCAGCATGCTTCCCTGGGCTCCCTCGGCCAGAACCTGATCTCCTTCGTCCAGGCATTTGTTGATGAAATATTCCCCGCTGATCAGGTTCATGGACCGGAGCAGGTCCAGGGATGCTTCAAATGCTTCTTCCATCGGGGAAATATCTCCGCTGAACCGGTAATAATCCAGCATCCGAAGGTGCATTTGCCGGAGCCGCTGATAGGCAGCGCGGAAACCGGGTTGTTTCAAATCACCGACTCTCAGACCGTTACGTCCAGTCTTATCCATGTAGGCCGGACCGATTCCCTTCAGGGTAGACCCGATCTTCTCCAATCCCTTGGACTCTTCTGAAGCCATGTCAAGGGCCCGGTGGGTTGGAATGATCAGGTGGGCTTTTTCGGAAATGAACAGGTTTTTCTTCAGGTCGACCCCGAAGGCCTCTACGGTCCCGCATTCTTTGCTGAAGGATTCCGGGTCCAGGACCACCCCGTTTCCGATCAGGTTCCGGGTATGGGGATGAAATACCCCTGAGGGAATGGTATGAAGGACCACTTTCTGGTCCTCAACATAAAGCGTATGGCCCGCATTCGGGCCTCCCTGGAATCGCGCAATGACCTGGTACCGGCCCGCAAAATAATCCACAATCTTTCCCTTCCCCTCATCGCCCCATTGCAATCCTAAAATGACATCCACCATGGAAAATACGCGTTTGAGCCCAATGGAAAACAGGAATGGCGCCGCTGCGCGGCCCTTCAAAACGAGGCAAAAATAAGGGGAAAAAATATGCCGCCGTCTATTATCTCCGGTAGCAGGGCGGGTAAACCGGCATGGGTCCTGCCTCAGTCTTCCAGGCGGCTGACAGATTGGATTCCGTCCAGCTTCTTGAGCCGTTCCACCAACAGGTTGAGTTCATCCCGGTCATGCACGAACACCTTGATGATCCCTTCAAACAAGCCTTCCTTGGAATCGATGCTGAGCCCCGAGATATTGATCCTGAGTTCACCGGAGATGACATTGGTGATTTTGTTGATGACGCCCACATCGTCCATCCCGATAATGCGCAACCCGGTGAGGAAGCTGATCTCCCGGTTCTTCAGCCATTTGGTCTTGACCACGCGGTGCCCGTAATGGGCCAGCAATTGGGCCGCATTGGGACAGTTCGTCCGGTGGATCTTCAGTCCTTCTGTGGCCGTGATGAACCCGAACACATCGTCTCCAGGTATTGGCTTGCAACAATTGGCCAGACGGTAGGCGATCTTATCGGACCGTTCTCCGAAAATCAGCAGTTCGGCTTCCTTTTTGGGCACCTGCTTCTGAAGTTCCCCGATCTGCCTGAGTTCGGAAGGTTTGGTTCCCCGGGGGGCTTCCAGGCGATCGCCCTGGATGGTGAACTCTTTGAGTTCCCCCATATCGATATTGCGCTGGGCGATCTGGTAATAGAGGTCGAGGGGGGAGGGCTGTTTGTAAAACTGCAGCAGTTCGGCGATATTATGGTGGTTGGCCGATACCCCCAGGTGCTCCAGTTTTCTTTCAAGGGCCGCCTTTCCGTCCGCGGCCACCTGTCTTTTTTCATCCTTCAGGGAATCCTTGATCCTGGATTTGGCCTTGGCTGTCACCACGAAGGTCAGCCAGTCTTCGGAAGGCTTCTGCTTTCCGGATGTGATCACTTCCACCTGGTCTCCGGTGCGCAGTTTATGGCTCAGGGGGACCAGCTTATAATTGACCTTGGCCCCGATACACTTGCACCCGATATCGGTGTGGATGGAGAAAGCGAAATCGAGGGCCGTGGATCCGGAAGGGAGGATCTTCAAATCTCCCTTGGGGGTGTACACGTAGATCTCCTCGGCGAACAGGTTCAACTTGAAGTCCTGCAGGAAGTCCAGGGTATTGGTATCGGGATGGTTGAGCAGGTCGCGGATCTGCTGGAACCACTCGTCGAACTTGCTGTCCTGGGTGGTCCCTTCCTTGTATTTCCAATGGGCAGCGAGGCCCTTTTCTGCGATCTCGTTCATCCGCCCGGAACGGATCTGGACCTCCACCCATTTGCCCCCGGGGCCCATGACCGTGGTATGAAGGGCCTCGTACCCGTTGGATTTGGGATTGCTGAGCCAGTCCCTGAGCCTTTCGGTGCTGGGCATATAGAAATCGGTGATCACGGAATAGATCTTCCAGCAGTCCGCTTTTTCCCTTTCGCCTGAGGACTTCACGATGATCCGGATGGCGAAAAGGTCATAGACTTCCTCGAAGTCCACCCCCTTTTTCTTCATCTTGTTCCAGATGGAATGGATGGACTTGGGCCTTCCGAAGATTTCGAAATCGAAATGCTGGTGCTGCAACTCTTCCCGGATCGGGCGAATGAACTCATTGATGTAACGGGTCCGCTCTCTTTTGGTCTCTTTCAGCTTCTGGGCAATCTCAAAATACCGGTCCGGCTCGGTATATTTCATGGCCAGATCCTCCATCTCGCTTCGGATATTGTATAGTCCGAGCCGGTGGGAGAGTGGGGCATAAATGAAGACAGTCTCTGAGGAAATCTTGAGTTGCTTTTCCCTGGACATGCTGTCCAGGGTGCGCATGTTGTGCAACCGGTCGGCAAGCTTGATCAGGATGACCCGGGGATCATCAGCCAGGGTGAGCAGGATCTTTTTGAAATTCTCCGCCTGCTGGGTGCTGGTCCCTGAATCGATCACGTTGGAGATCTTGGTCAGGCCGTCGATGATCTTGGCAACGAGTGGGCCAAACTCCTTTTCAATCTCCTCCGGTGTAACCTCGGTATCCTCAACCGTGTCATGGAGCAGGGCGCAAACGGCTGAAGTGACTCCCAGGCCGATCTCCTCCACACTGATCAGGGCCACGGCGAGCGGATGCAGGATATAGGGTTCCCCGGATTTGCGCCGCATGTCCTTATGGGCTTCTGCCGCAATCTCGAAGGCCCTTCGGACCTGCTCCTTATCCCCTTTTTTCAGCTTGGGCTTCAGCGCCCGGAGCAGGGCCCGGTACTGGCGTATGATCTCCCTTTTCTCCTGTTCTTCGGAAAAATGATAGGACTTCCGTGCTGCAGCCAGTTCAAGCATGTTCCAAAATTACGAAAATCCTTCCCCCTGTCGAACCGGGCCCTGGAACCGTCCCTGTTTTGGCTTTGGGCCTAAAATAAATAACTTTGCCCTCCCTTAAAATGCCCGGAGGCCCGGGACCAGCGGGTGTGGTGAAATTGGTAGACACGCCAGACTTAGGATCTGGAGCCTCACGGCATGGGGGTTCGAGTCCCTCCACCCGCACTGGTAGCAACAGACCCGTTTATGACATAAATGGCAAAATGGTGACTGTTTGTCAGTAAATGGGTTGGGTACCATAATTGTTAACACTATCATTTCGATATTACCATGGCCAGTTTCACCCGGGAAACCATCAGCCCGCAGAACGAAAGAATCCGGATCACCATCGCGGAGGAGGATTATCTGCCTGCTTTTGAGCAATCCCTGAAAAAATTCAGCAAAACGGCCCAGATCCCCGGGTTCCGCAAAGGCATGGTCCCGGCCAGCCTGGTCCGGAAAATGCATGGCCAGGCCCTTTTCGCCGAGGAGGTGGTCCACAAGGCAGAACATGAACTGGAAAGCATTCTCCAGAAAGAAAAAATAGAGATCCTGGGTCAGCCTTTAAGTGAAGGGTTCTTCGATACCCCGGACATGAACCGCCCGGGGCCTTACGAATTCAATTTCGAAATCGGCGTCAAGCCGGATTTTGAGATCCCCAATCTGAAAAAGTTGCTCAGGCTGGTCCATTACCAGGTGGTGCCTACCCCTGAAGAATTGGAAAAGGAATTTGAAAACTTCCTGGAGAATGCTGCCGAAAAAGTCAGGGTGGACCTGATCGAATCGGAAAAGGATATCCTCCAGGTCCGGATCGAACCCGCTTCCGGCCCGCAGGAGGGGACTCCCCTGATGCCCAGCCATATTGGAGTCAGTGATTTTGCCCCGTCTTTCCGGGAGCACCTGATGGGCAGTACCCCCGGGGTTACCCTTGAAATCCATCCCTGGGAAGACCTGCGGGAAGGGTACCCGGGAAAACCGGCAATCCCCGAGGCCGGGATCCCAACCCTGGACTGGACCCTGACGGTGGAAGGAATCCAGCGTCCCGAACCCCCGGTGCTGGATGAATCTTTCTTCAACCGGGTTTTCCCCGGGAAAGGAACCAGCACCGTTGAAGGATTCCGGGAAGAATTCTTCCGGGTGACCCGCCAAAATTACCAGGCAGAGGCCGAAGAGCTGCTCCACCATGAGATCTTCGAGGAGCTGGTCCACCATACTTCCATGGACCTGCCGGAAGCCTTCCTGAAAAAATGGCTCCAGCATCGGGCTGAAAAACCTTTGTCGCCCCGGGATGCAGACCATCAATATCCTTCCCTGGACCACCAGCTCCGGTGGAACCTGATCACGGACCGCCTGATCACCGGGCAGGACATCAAGGCCACCACCCAGGAACTGGAAGAGCAGGCCAGGGAGGAATTTTTCCGCACCTATCCCATGCTCGCCGGTCATGATAGCGCTCTGGATTATGTCCGCAAGCTCCTTTCAGACAAGACCTACCTGCGCAAGACCTATGAAAAGGTCGTCACCCGCAAGCTGTTCCAATGGCTGGCCACCCAGGCCGACCTGGAGGAAAAGAAGGTCACCCTCTCCGAATTTTTAACCGAAACCCAAAAACACCACCCCCATGCACATTCCTGATGAATTTCGAAAATATGCCGTAAAACACCGGAGGATTTCCGGGATGTTTTACGATGATTACGCCAGGCATTCCATCCAGGACCTCACTCCATACATCATTGAGGAAAGGCCCCTGAATGTCGCTTCCATGGACGTGTTTTCCAGGCTCATGATGGACCGCATCATTTTCCTCGGTGAGCCCGTGGATGATTATGTGGCCAATATTGTCACAGCCCAGCTGCTTTTCCTGGAATCCACAGACCGCTCCAGGGACATCCAGATGTATATCAACAGCCCCGGAGGAAGCGTTTATGCCGGCCTGGGAATGTATGACACCATGCAATTCATCAGCCCTGATGTGGCCACCATCTGCACCGGTATTGCCGCCTCCATGGCAGCCGTCCTGATGTGTTCGGGGGTCAAGGGGAAACGCACCGCCCTGAAGCATTCCCGGATGATGATTCACCAGCCTTCCGGGGGAGCTCAGGGACCTGCCTCCGATATTGAGATCACCGCCAGGGAAATCTCCAAGATCAAGAAGGAACTTTATGAGATTGTAGCCTCCCATTCCGGCCAGCAGGCGAAAAAGGTGGAAAAGGACAGTGACCGCGATTACTGGATGACTGCGGAGGAATCCAAGGAATACGGCCTGGTGGACGAGGTCCTGGACCGGAACCCGAAAAAGGCGGCCAGGGGCAACCAGCCCAATCCCTGACCCGGAGTTTTTACTACCTTTACAGGTCCGGGCTGGCCTTGAGCCGCCCGGACCATCTTTCCTGATCCATGAAAAGCACTGAAATTCATTGTTCCTTCTGCAAAAGGACCAAGGACGAGGTCAAAATCCTGATCGCGGGGGAGGAAGGTCATATCTGCGAGAACTGCGTGGCCAACGCCCGGGACATCATCGAACATGAACTTTCCAGCTATAAGGCTTCAGCCGATTTCACCCAGAAGATTGCCAAACCGGTCGAGATCAAGAAGTTCCTGGACGAATATGTGATCGGCCAGGACGAGGCAAAAAAGATCATGGCTGTCGCTGTCTACAATCATTACAAAAGACTGCGCCAGCGGCTCGGCGAGGAGGTGGAGATCGAAAAGTCCAATATCATTATGGTGGGCGAGACCGGAACGGGTAAAACCCTCCTGGCCAAATCCATTGCCCGGATGCTCCATGTTCCGTTTGCCATCGTGGACGCCACGGTGTTCACGGAAGCCGGATACGTGGGCGAAGACGTGGAAAGCATCCTTTCCCGGTTGCTCCAGGTATGCAATTATGATATCCCCGCCGCGGAGCGCGGCATTGTATACATTGACGAAATCGACAAGGTCGCCCGCAAGAGCGACAACCCCTCCATCACCCGGGATGTGAGCGGGGAAGGGGTCCAGCAGGCCCTCCTCAAGCTGCTGGAAGGCACCGATGTGCTTGTTCCTCCCCAGGGAGGCAGGAAACACCCGGAGCAAAAGATGATGAAGGTCAACACCCAGAATATCCTGTTCATCTGCGGTGGGGCCTTCGACGGACTGGACCGGATCATTGCGCGCAGGGTTCAAACCCATACCATCGGATTCACGGCCAATAAGGAAAAGGAGGAGGACGACCGCCGCAATATCCTGAAATTCGTGAACGCGCAGGACCTGAAATCCTTCGGGATGATCCCGGAACTGCTTGGGAGACTACCGGTCGTGACTTACCTGAATTCCCTGAATGCCGAAGCCCTGAAAGCCATCCTGACCCAGCCTCGCAATGCGCTTTTCAAGCAATACCACAAGCTATTCGCTGCCGAAGACATCCGCCTTGAGATCGATCCGGATGTCCAGGATTATATCGTCACCAAAGCCATCGAATTCAAGCTGGGGGCAAGGGGTTTGAGGTCCATTTGCGAAATCCTGATGACCGATGCCATGTTCCATCTGCCCAGCACCAGGCAGAAAATGTTCCACCTTACCTGCGACTATGCCCGGGAAAAACTGGATAAATCCACCCTGGCCCGGCTGAAGGTGGCCTGATCCCGATTCCACCAAAAAACCCCACTCATGGAAGAATTGATTGCCAGACTCAGGGCCCAGGCGGGCCTGACCGAAGCACAGGCCACGGAGGCCGCGACGATTTTCGTCAGTTTTGTTAAAAGCAAGCTTCCTGATGCCCTTCATGGCACCGTGGATTCGGTGCTGAGCTATAAAGGTACCGTCACCGACCAGGCCAAGGACAAGGTCCGCCAGTTTTCAGGAGAAGTGGAGGAAACGGCCCGGGAATGGACCGGGAAAGTGGCAGACTTTTTCAACAAGAAAAAAGGCAGCTGACTGCTCATCGCAGGGCTTCCCGCGCAATGACGATCTTCTGGATCTCCGATGTGCCCTCACCAATAGTGCATAATTTCGCATCCCGGTAATATTTTTCCACGGGATAATCCTTGGTGTACCCGTACCCTCCGAAGACCTGGAGGGCTTCGGTAGCCACCTTCACCGCGACCTCGGAAGCATAGTATTTTGCCATGGCTGCCTGCCTGGTGGCAGGCTGATGCCGGTCCCGCAGGGAGGCTGCCTGAAAGGTGAGCAATTCCGCAGCCGCGATCTCGGTGGCCATATCCGCGAGCTTGAAGGCAATGCCCTGGAAGGAGGAGATCGGCTGACCGAATTGCTTCCTTTGGCTGGAATAGGCCAGCGCGGCCTCATAGGCTCCCTGGGCGATCCCCAGGGAAAGGGCGGCGATGGAAATCCTGCCTCCGTCCAGCACGGTCAGGGCCTGGATGAATCCCTGGCCCGGCTCCCCGATCAGATTTTCGTCCGGGACCATGCAGCCGGAAAAGACCATTTCAGCCGTTTCACTGGCCCGCATTCCCAGCTTGTTCTCCTTCTTGCCCGATCCGAACCCGGGATTGCCCCTTTCCACGATGAAGGCACTGATCCCGTGGCTGTCTCCAGCCTCCCCGGTCCTGGCCATCACCACCGCCAGATCGCAGCTTTTCCCGTGGGTGATCCAGCATTTGGTCCCATCGAGCTGCCAGCCTTCCTTCTTCCTGGTTGCCACACAGGTCATGTTGGCCGCGTCCGAGCCCGTACCGGCCTCGGTGAGGCCCCAGGCGCCCAGGGATTTTCCGGTGGCGAGAGCCGGCAGCCATTTCATTTTCTGCTCCTCGTTACCGAACTGGAGAATATGACCCGAGCATAAGGAATTGTGGGCAGCCAGGCTGAGTCCGATGGCCCCGCAGCATTTGGAGATTTCCCGGATGACGACGACGTAGTCGCCATATCCCAAACCGGACCCTCCGTATTTTTCCGGCACCAGCACTCCCATGAGGCCCAAGGCTCCAAGGCTGGCGAGCAACTCCCTGGGAAGATGCTGGGCCTCATCCCACTCCATAATATGGGGAAGGATCCGGGTCCTTCCGAATTCCCGGATGATCCGGATCAGTTCCTGCTGGGTTTCTGTGTACTGGAAATCCATGGATGTATCGATAGGGGTCCAAAATGGGGCGAACTACATCCGGACCTTTGGGGATATCGAGGGGGTGAATTACCGCTCGCGCAATACAGATGCCATGGTTTTGCCGATATCTGCTGGGCTGTCCACCACATGAATGCCCGAGGCCCTCATGATCGCCATTTTGGCTGCTGCAGTGTCCTCGGCCCCTCCGACGATAGCCCCGGCATGGCCCATCCTCCTCCCGGGTGGCGCGGTTTGTCCTGCGATGAACCCCACCACCGGCTTATTCCCTTCCTTTTTCACATAGGCAGCCGCATCTGCCTCCATATTGCCCCCGATCTCCCCGATCATCACGATTCCCCGGGTTTCCGGATCCTCCATCAGCAGGGCCACAGCCTCCCGGGTGGGAGTTCCGATAATGGGGTCTCCCCCGATCCCGATGGCGGTGGAAATCCCCAGGCCGGCTTTCACCACCTGGTCCGCCGCCTCATAGGTCAGGGTCCCGGATTTGGATACGATCCCGATATGGCCTTTCCGGAATACAAACCCCGGCATGATGCCCACCTTGCACAGGTCTGCCGAAATCACCCCCGGACAATTGGGGCCAACCAGGCGGGTGGCTTTACCCTTCAGGTATTGTTGGACCAGGACCATGTCCTGAACGGGGATCCCTTCCGTGATGCAGACCACGAGGCGGATCCCTGCGTCCGCAGCTTCCATGATGGCGTCAGCCGCAAAGGCCGGAGGAACAAAAAGGATCGATACATCTGCCCCGGTGGCCCTGGCCGCCTGGTCCACCGTGTTGAACACCGGGCGGTCCAGGTGCATGGTGCCCCCCTTTCCCGGGGTCACCCCGCCAACCAGGCAGGTGCCATACTCGATCATCTGGGTGGCGTGGAAGGTTCCTTCGGTGCCGGTAAACCCCTGCACCATGACCCTGCTTTCCTGATTCACTAAGACGCTCATAGAAAAAATTGCTGTGAAGGCCGGCAAAAATACCCCCTATTGTTCAATCGGCCAATGGAGGTTCCTGGGCCTGGCGATTCTGCATGATTTCAATCTGTCTCATTTCCTTGGCATCCTGGAGAAACTCCGAGGCGAAAATGAAATGGTTCAGCTTCTCGTCCCGGCTGAAGATGATGTCCCGGTTGGTTCCTTCCCACTGCTTCAGCCCATTGTACAAATAAAGGATATGGTCACCGATCTCCATTACGGAATTCATGTCATGGGTGTTGATCACGGTGGTGATCTGGTATTCGCTGGTGATCTCCTTGATCAGTTTGTCAATCACCATCGAGGTCTGGGGATCCAGGCCGGAGTTGGGTTCATCACAGAACAGGTACTTCGGGTTGAGCACGATGGCCCGGGCAATCCCCACCCTTTTTTTCATCCCCCCGCTGATCTCCGCCGGATATTTTTTATAAGCCTCCATCAGGTTCACCCGGTCCAGGCAGGACTCGACGCGCATGCGCTTTTCCTTGGCCGTCAGGTTAGTGAACATGTCCAGGGGAAAGAAAACGTTTTGTTCGACCGTCATGCTGTCGAAAAGTGCCGTTCCCTGGAAAAGCATGCCGATCTTCTCCCGGATGGCTTTTTTCTCCCGCTCGGACATGGCTGTGAAATCCTCCCCGCCATATTTGACCTGCCCTTTGTCCACGTTCATGAGTCCCACCATGCATTTCATCAGGACGGTCTTCCCGCTTCCGCTGGTCCCGATGATCAGATTGGTTTTGCCCCCCTCCATCACAGCGGACACATCCTGAAGGATCATTTTTCCTCCAAAACCTTTCGTAACGTTCAGGACCTCGATCATGAGTTGTAATAACAGGCTTTATTGCAGCAGGATCGCAGCCAGGCCATAATCGGCGAACAGGATCAGGATGCAGCTCACCACCACCGATGTCGTGCTGGCCCGGCCGATCTCCAGGGCACCGCCCTGGACATAATAACCGAAATAAGCCGAAATGCTGGAGATGATGAAGGCGAAAGTATAAGACTTGATGAGCGCGAAAAACACGTTGAAGCTGTTGAAGTTCTTCACCAGGCCCTGGAGGAATTGCTGTTTTCCGAGGATCCCGGCCAGTTCCCCGGCAAGCAGCCCTCCGGTGATTCCCAAAAACCCCGCGATGATCACCAGGCAGGGGATCACCAGCAACGCGGCGAGTATCTTGGGAAGGATGAGATAGGCCTTGGTATTGATCCCCATGATCTCCAGGGCATCAATCTGTTCGGAGACCCGCATGTTGCCCAGTTCAGAGGCGATCTTGGACCCGATCACCCCGGCAAGCACGATGCAAACCATGGTGGGTGCCAGCTCCAGGATCAGGGTGTCGCGGACCACCATCGAAATGGTGGTCTTGGGGATCCAGGGGCTGACCAGCTGGTAGGCCGTCTGAACGGTGGTCACGCCACCCAGGAAAACGGAAATGATCATCACGATGCCCAGGCTTCCCAGTCCGATTTCAACACACTGGTGCATGAACTCCTTCCAGTACATTTTCACGCTTTCCGGCCTGGACCACATGCCCTTCAGCATCAGCAGATACTTACCGAAATGATAGAAGAACATGCCTGTTTAATCTGGGCCAAATATACAGATTTGCCCGAGGGTTCACTTAACAAGGCTTTGGACCAGGAGCCGCTTGAGACTTCTTTCGATGATTTGGCCCATCGTGGTGCACCGGCCGAATGCAGGGTCATCATAATGGCGCGCCAGTTCCTGGCCAAGCTGGCTGATTTTGGCGGCCGTGGAGACCTCATCGGTGCGGATCACATCCCGGAGATCCTTGATCCGGTGCCGCTGGACCTTAATGCGGCGCGCCATGAGCGCCCTTTCCTCCTGCTGGTATTGCCTGATGGTCTCCGGGTTGAGCAGCGTCGCGGCAAGTTCAACGAATGCCCTGTTCTCAGGGAAGGACTGGGGCATGTAAACCAGCAACCGGCCTTCGAAAAACTGCTGATCGAAGTCAATGGCCCGGATCCGGAACTGAACATCATCGAAATCCGGGGTGATGTCAAATACGAAATTGTAGGACCTCATGTCCCCAAGCAACCGGACAAAGCACCTTTCGTTGAATTTTACGAACTCCTTGGCGATCCGGTTGCGGTTGAACTCGGGGCGGCCCAGGTAATGGGCGATGAACTGGTCCCCGGGTACCCCGGCAATATGCTCTTCCACCAGCGTATTGCCATCCACGAAGAAATTGATCCAGTAAGGGGAGAGGATATGTTCCAGTTCCAGTCCGTAAATCCGGGAGGCATCTGCGACCTTGATATAGAAATAATCATAAACATCGTTAAAATCGTTTACGATCTTGACCCGGAATGGATGGGAATTTCCGAAGCTGCAATAATCCACCCGTTCAATATGGAGGTGCTCCTCGGCGGTGAAATCCCCTCCAGCCTTGAGGATGGAATAGGTCCGCTTCAGGTCCCGGTAGATCCGGTTCATAGCCTCCTGCGGATAAAAAACCGATTGCCAGAGGGTGTCTTTGCCCTCCTTGTCGTAAACCGGGATCACAGCGTCATAATATTTCAGCTCTTCGTAGGACACCGGAAGCCGGATCTCCCGTTCATAGATCCGGAGATACCTGCGGAAGGCAGGGATCAGCGGATAGGTGATCTTCTTTCTGGAGATCCTCGGAACGGAAATGGGGTCCATGGTCATGAGCGGGGTTTCCCGGGAACGGGCACGGTATCGTGTTTGCATTTCTGCTGGGCATCCACCACCGCGATGGTGACCATATTGACAATCTGCCTCACGGTGCTGCCCAGCTGCAATACATGGACCGGTTTACCCAGGCCCAGGAGGATAGGGCCTATGGTGTCAAAGCCGCCCACTTCCTGCAGGAGGTTGTAGGCGATATTTCCGGCCGCAAGGTTCGGGAAAATGAGGGTATTGACTCCGCCCGAAACCAGATCGCTGAAAGGGTAATTGTCCCTCAGGATCTCGGTGTTGAAGGCCAGGCTGGCCTGGATTTCCCCGTCCACGACCAGGGAAGGTTCCTTTTTGCGAAGCAGCCGGACGGTATCCCGCACCAGCATGGCCTCAGGAGTGGGGCTGGACCCGAAATTGGAATAGGAAAGCAGGGCGATCCGGGGGGTAATGTTGAATTGCTGGACCTCCCGGGCTGTGAGCAGGGTGATGTCGGCCAGTTCCTCCACCGTGGGGTTGAAATTCACGGTGGTGTCCGCCAGGAACAGCGGACCCTGCTTGGTCAGGATGATATACATTCCGGCCACCCGCTTCACCCCTTCCTCCATACCGATGGACTGGAGGGCCGGCCGGATGGTATCCGGGTATTTCCTGCTGAGGCCGGAAATCAAGGCATCCGCTTCCCCGGTTTCCACCATCATGCATCCGAAATAGGTCCGGTCCTTCATGATTTTCTTGGCCTCGTAATAATTGAACCCCCTTCTTTTTCTCCTGGAAAAAAACAATTCCCCGAATTGCTGCCTTTTGGCCTCCTGGTCATCGGCCCGGCTGTCGATGATCTCCACCCCGTCGTTTTCGATCCCGTTTTCAGCCATTAATTTTTCAATGATTTTCCGGTCCCCGAGCAGGATCGGGACCGCGAGCCCCTCTTCCCGGACAATCTGCACCGCCTTGAGAATCTTGAGATTGTCCGCCTCCGCGAATACCACCCTCCGGGGATCTTTCCGGGCTTTTGAACCCAAAAGCCGGATCAGGTGGTTGTCCAGACCGAGGCGGTTGTTCAGTTCCAGGCGGTAAGCTTCCCAATCGGTGATCGGCGACTGGGCCACCCCGCTTTCCATGGCCGCCCTGGCGACCGCTGGTGCCACGGTCTCCAGCAACCGCTGGTCCAGGGGCTTTGGAATGATATAGGTGGGGCCGAACTGGATATTTTTCTCACCATAGGCCATATTGACCATATCCGGCACGGGCAGCGTGGCCAGCCCGGCTAGGGCCTTGACCGCTGCAAGCTTCATGGCTTCGTTAATTTGGGTGGCCCTTACATCCAGGGCACCCCGGAAGATATAGGGGAACCCCAGGACATTGTTTACCTGGTTGGGGAAATCGGACCTTCCCGTGGCCATGATGAGGTCCGGCCGGGATTGGGCCGCCTCCTCATATCCGATCTCCGGATCCGGGTTGGCCATTGCGAATACGATCGGGTTTTTGGCCATCGATTTGACCATGTCCGGAGTGACGATGCCACCCACGGAAAGCCCGATGAACACATCAGCCCCTTTCATGGCATCAGCCAGGGTCTTTACCCTGGTATCCCTGGCAAACTTTCTTTTCATCTCGTCCAGGTCGGTCCGTTCGCCGGTGATCGGGCCCTGGCGGTCGAACATAAGGATATTGGCAGGGTCGGCTCCCAGGGAAATATAAAGTTTGACGCAGGCCATGGCGGCGGCTCCAGCTCCGCTGACGACCATGGATACCTTCGAGATTTTTTTCCGGACCAGGGTCAGGGCATTGAGCAGGGCCGCCCCGGAAATGATCGCGGTGCCGTGCTGGTCGTCATGCATGACGGGTATCTTCATTTCCCTGCGGAGCCTTTCCTCGATAATGAAACATTCCGGACTCCGGATGTCTTCCAGGTTGATGCCGCCGAAAGTTGGCTCAAGGGCTTTCACAACCTGAATGAAATGCTCCGGGTCCCGGGCATTGAGCTCAATATCAAACACATCGATGTCGGCGAATATTTTGAACAGGACTCCCTTTCCTTCCATCACCGGCTTGCTGGCCTCCGGGCCGATATCCCCAAGGCCGAGCACCGCCGTTCCATTGGTGACCACGGCCACCAGGTTTCCCTTGGCGGTATACCGGTAAACCCCTTCGGGGTCCCGGTGAATTTCCTTGCAGGGCTCGGCGACCCCGGGAGAATAGGCGAGGGACAGATCCCGCTGTGATTTGGTGTCTTTGGTGGGTATGACTTCAATCTTTCCCGGCCTTCCCATGGAATGGTAATCCAGCGCATCCTGCTTCCTGATGGGTTTGGCCATAATGATCGGTTCGGTATTCCGCAATTTACAAACTTCATGGGGCTTTGTTTTACCAGGAGGGGATTGACCGGGGTTCCCGGATATACCCATTCCCCTAAAATCTCCCGGACATTATTGGAGATAAGATTTAATTTTAGCCCATGGGGCGGATTCAAACCTTGTATTTTCTCCTGGCGGCCGCCTGCGCGGCCCTGCTCTGGTGGCTGGACTTCAGGGAAATTCCCAACCTGGCTACTTTCCTGATTCAATCCCTGCTGGTCCTGATCGGTGTATTGGGCATTTTCCTCCACCGGAACAGGGGATTACAGGGCCGGCTTGCGATTACCGGCGTCCTGCTTTCCGTTGTGGTGCTTGTCCTGGAATACTTTACCACCCGGAAACTGGCAGCGACGCATGCCACGATCCAGACTTATCATTATCTCTCTCCCCTGGTCTGCCTGTTCATGGGGCTTTTTTTCTTTCTGGCTGCCCGTGGCATCCGTAAGGATACCCGACTCCTCAAATCCAGCGAAAGGCTGCGCTGAAGGGGATTATAGAAACGGCCCTGTCCGGCTTCCCCTGGCCTTTTTCAGCCCTCCCGGTATACCTTCATAAAGAATTCTTCCACCTTCATCGCCGCCTTCCGGTCCCATTTCGATCACCCAGTCCGCAGCCCGGATGACATCCAGGTTATGCTCGATTACGATGATGGAATGGCCCTGGGTGATCAACGCCCTCAGGGAATTCAAAAGTTTTTCGATATCATGGAAATGGAGACCGGTCGTGGGCTCATCGAAAAGGAAAAGAAGGTGCTGGGTGGACCTCCCCCTTCCCAGGAATGCGGCCAGCTTGACCCGCTGGGCCTCCCCGCCGCTCAGGGTGGTGGAGGACTGGCCCAGCTTTACATAACCCAGCCCCACGGCGGAAAGGGGCCGGAGGCGGGTCTGGATCTCCTTTTCGCCGGAGAAGAATTCAAGGGCTTCATCCACGCTGAGCTCCAGCACTCCATGGATGTTCTTCCCCTTGAAGGTGACCTCAAGCAATTCATCCTTGAACCTTTTGCCGCCACAGGCCTCGCAAACCAGGTGTACATCGGAAAGAAACTGCATCTCCACCACCACTTCCCCTTCTCCCTTGCAGGTGTCACAGCGGCCTCCGTCCACATTGAAGGAAAAATGGCGGGCCTCAAAGCCCCGGATCTTGCTGAGGGGCTGGCGGGAATACAGGTCCCGGATCTCGTCATAGGCCTTGATATAGGTGACCGGGTTGGACCGCGAGGATTTCCCGATGGGGTTCTGGTCCACCAGTTCGACCTGTTCGATATCGTCCAGGTCACCTTCCAGTCCTTCATAATGGCCAGGTCTTCCTGCAGGTTCGCCCTTCGCCCTTTTCAGAGCCGGATAAAGGATCTGGCGGACCAGGGTCGTTTTTCCTGAACCACTTACACCACAAACCACGCACAGGGTATTGAGCGGGAATTGAACGTCCACATGGTCCAGATTATGTTCGGTGCATCCCTTCAGGGTGATGGAACGGCTCCAGGCCCTGGACTTTTCCGGGATCGGAATGGCCATGGCCCCGCTCAGGTATTTGCCGGTGAGGCTCCGGGGATCTTTCAGGATTTGGGGGTAGGTGCCGCTGAAAACGATTTCGCCGCCCTGATAGCTGGCCAGTGGTCCCATGTCAATAATATGGTCCGCCTCCCGCATCATCTGTTCATCATGTTCCACGACGATGACGGTATTGTCCAGATCCCGGAGCTGTTTAAGTACCCGGATGAGGCGGTGGGTGTCCCTGGAATGGAGGCCGATGCTGGGCTCGTCCAGGATATAAAGGGAATTGGTCAGATTGCTTCCCAGGGTCCGGGTCAGCTGGATCCGCTGGCTCTCCCCGCCGCTGAGGGTATTGGCTACCCGGTCCAGGGTGAGGTACCCCAATCCCACATCGATCAGGGTCGCCAGTCTCCTGGTGATTTCCATTAATATCCGGGCCGCCACTTTCCGGTCGAAAACGCTGAGGTCGAGGCCCTCGAACCATTCCTTCAGCTTCTGCACCGGCATCGCGACCAGGGCTGAAACGGGCTGGCCTCCCACCCGGACATAAAGGGCCTCCTTCCTGAGCCTGGAACCCCCGCAATCAGGGCAAAGGGTTTTGCCCCGGAACCGGGATTGCATCACGCGGTACTGGACCTTGTAAAGGTTTTGTTCCACCATCCGGAAAAATTCATTGAGGCCGGCGAAATAGGCATTCCCGGTCCAGAGCAGTTCGCGCTGATGCTGACTGAGGGTCAAAACGGGGCGATGGACGGGGAAATCAAAACGATAGGCGTTGCGGAGCAGGGCTTCATTCCATTCCTTCATTTTTTCACCCCTCCAGGGAGCGATGGCCCCCTCATACACGCTGAGCCTGGGATCGGGGATGACCAGTTCCGGATCAATTCCCAGGACCTGGCCGAATCCCTCGCAGACCGGGCAGGCCCCGAATGGATTGTTGAAGGCAAACATGTTGGGGCTGGGTTCCTGGAACTCCATCCCGTCCCGTTCGAACCGGTTGGAGAACGGGACCGGCTCTCCGATCCCCGTATCCAGCACGATCCTCCCCTCTCCTTCAAAAAAGGCGGCCTGGATGCTGTCGGAAATCCGGTGGAGGTCATCCTCTCCGAAAGGCCGGGTTACGATCCGGTCCACCAGGAGGGCGCTTCCCTTTTCCAGGACCGGGTTTTTCTCTTCCAGGAGGTCAGCGATCCTGGAGATCCCCTTTGCAGAATGATAAATCCTGGAAAAACCTTTTTGAACCAGGACAGAGAGTGCTTCCCTTGCATTGCTCCTGGAATGAAGATGGATGGGAACCAGCACCATCACCTTTGTCCCCTCCCCGAGTGCCTTGATATAATCCACTACATCGCTGCTCTCGTGTTTTTCCACCAACGCTCCCGAAACTGGCGAATAAGTCTTTCCCACCCTCCCGTAAAGCAACCGGAGGTAATCATAGATCTCGGTCATGGTGCCCACGGTGGAACGCGGGGTCCTGCTGATGACTTTTTGTTCGATGGCGATGGCAGGGCAGATGCCCCGGATGAAATCCACATCGGGCTTGTTCATCCGGACCAGGAACTGGCGGGCATAAGCGCTCAGGCTTTCAGCATACCTCCGCTGGCCCTCCGCAAAAAGGGTATCCATGGTCAGGGAGGATTTACCGGACCCCGATACCCCGGTGACCACGACCAGTTTACCTCTCGGAATGGTCACCGAAACATTCTTCAGGTTGTGAACCCGGGCGCCCTGGATATAGATTCCCGGTAATACCCGGATGGGAGGATGGGATAATTCAGGGGAGGGTGTTGCCGCCTTTTTTGTTGCCATGGGGATGGGGGAATCCCGAATCCTCAGGATCCGGGGTTATCGCAAATGTAAGGCCATAATGGTTTCGGGGGCGGTTCCGCAATCCATCATTCAACACATTGATAACAAATAGTTTGCAAATTTGGAAATGCGGTTCGGGAGCCGGAACGCAGGGTTCCTGCGTCAGGGGAAAATAAAATTGGGAATTTTAACATTTCGTTTATATTTGCAAAACCTGTGATGTGACCACCGATCCTTCCCAGGCGATTTTTTCCGCAAATCCTACAAGCCTATAGCAAAAGTTCTACAAGAAGAATGACCGGCTCCCGCAGTCTGTTATCCATTCGTTAACCGAAATCTGTAGAACTTTATGCAAGCCACAGCTCCCGCATCCGACCAGGAATTAATTTGCCGCTACACCCAGGGCAAAGAAGAGGCTTTGATCGAATTGCTCCAAAGGCACAAGGACCGTTTATTTACGTCCATCGTGCTGCTGGTCAAAGACCAGTACCTCGCTGAAGACATCTTCCAGGATACCTTCATCAAGGTCATCGACACCCTGAGGGCCGGGAAATACACCGAAAAAGGGAAATTCCTTCCCTGGGCCATGCGGATCGCCCACAACCTTTGCGTGGACCATTTCCGCCGGATCAAACGGGCGCCGATCGTCAAAACCTCACAGGACAAGGATATTTTCAATGTGCTCCGGTTTGCCGAAAGTCATGCCGAAGAGCGTATGATTACCCGTCAAAGCCATGACCGGGTCCAGCAAATGCTGGACCTGCTTCCGGAAGAACAACGGGAAGTGATCATCATGCGCCATTACGCCGAGTTGAGCTTCAAGGAAATCGCGGAACTGACCCATGTAAGCATTAACACCGCCCTGGGGCGGATGCGTTACGGGCTGATCAACCTGAGAAAAATGATGGTGGAAAAACAAATCTGCCTCTGAAATAACCCATCTCCTTTTCCGTGGGAGAGACTGTTGAGCGCCCCGCAACCTGCCTGGTTTGCGGCGCAAAAAAAAGAGGTTCCTTCCGGCAACCTCTTCAAGACCTCAGAATTCAGTTACCATCAGGCCAGCTTCACGTTCACGGCGCTCAATCCCTTTTTCCCCTGCTTCACTTCGAAGACCACGTGGTCCTTTTCTTTAATCTCGTCGATGAGCCCTGAAACATGAACAAAAATTTCTTCTCCGTCCTCCGTCCTGATGAATCCAAATCCCCGTTCCTCATTGATGAATTTTACAATGCCTTTTTTCATTACCGGTAATTATTTTAGGCCACAAATGTAGCTCAAAAAATCCATTTCAGGATGAATTAATTGGGGGCGAATTGCCCCTCTCAGGCTTTTTCCACTACGAGGGCCGAACCCTGTCCCACTCCCACGCACATGGTCGCAAGGCCATACCGCAATTTGGCGCGGCGAAGCTCATGAATCAGGGTGCAAAGGATCCGGGCACCGCTGCAACCCAGCGGGTGCCCCAGGGCAATTGCCCCCCCGTTCGGATTGACCCGGGAAGGGTCCAGCCCCAATTCGCGGATACAGGCGATGGACTGGGAGGCGAATGCCTCATTGAGCTCGATCAGGTCCAGGTCAGCGATCTGAATTCCCGCGCGGGAAATGGCTTTTTGGGTCGCAGGCACGGGACCCATTCCCATGATGGCTGGATCAACCCCCGCGACGGCCATGGCCATGACCCGGGCCATGGGTGTCAGGGAATACCGGGACAGGGCTGACTCGGAAACGATCAGCAGGGCAGCCGCTCCATCATTAATACCCGAGGAATTTCCTGCAGTGACTGAACCTTTGGGCGAAAACGCCGGTTTGAGGCCAGCAAGACGTTCCAGGGAAGTCTGGCGGGGATGCTCATCGCGGGACACCATCACCTTTTCTTCCTTATTCGGAGTGATCTCCACAGGAACGATCTCAGAATCCCATTTTCCTTCATCCAGTGCGGCAAAATATTTTTCCTGGCTCCGGAGGGCGAACCCGTCCTGCTCCTGGCGGGATACCTTGAAACGGCTGGCCACATTTTCAGCCGTTTCCCCCATGGAATAAGGATAATAAGCTTCCTTCAATTTGCGGTTCACCATCCGCCAACCAATGGTGCTGTCGAAGAGTTGCTGGGATCTGCTGAAAGAAGTCTCCGGTTTGGGCAGGATCAGGGGCGCCCGGGTCATGCTTTCCACCCCCCCGGCAATGTAAACCTCCCCTTCCCCGCAAATCACGGCCCTGGCGGCCTGCATCACGGCCTCCAGGCCAGATGCACAAAGCCTGTTGACCGTAACTCCAGGTACCGAGACCGGAAGACCTGCAAGCAAGGCAGCCATCCGGGCGACATTCCGGTTGTCCTCCCCGGCCTGGTTGGCATCCCCTGCGATCACATCTTCAATTGCAGCCGGATCCAGGCCGGGATGACGGCGGAGCAACTCCCGGATCACATGGGCCAGAAGATCGTCGGGGCGGATCGAACTCAAGGAGCCCCCATACCGCCCGATTGGCGTACGGACTGCATCCACGAGAAATGCCTGGGCCATAAGTTATTTTAATGGCAGCAAAATTACGGGTTCGGACCCAATTGGGACCATGGCGGCATCCCGGGATGAAATGAAACCGGGGGAATTGAACCGGACCCTAGGGTTGGAATTTCACTACCGGGTTATGGACCGGTTTCAGGGTCCTGAGGTAAGCATAAATGGCACCCAGGTCCTGGTCGGTCATCCCCGCATAATACTGCCAGGGCATGATCGGGTTATAGGCATCCCTGGGGGCAGGGGCGGGATTCTGGTTATTGACCAGGGTACTTTTGAACCGCTGGATGAAGGCTTCCCGGGTCCATCCCCCGATCCCGGATTCCAGATCCGGGGTGATATTGGCGGAGGTTAAAATTCCTCCGGTTGGTGGCCGGAATTGCATTCCCCCTGCAAAATCCATCCCCACAGCAGGTTTCCCATCCACGATCCGGGTATGACAGAGCGCGCAAAGGGCCGCATTGACCATATATTTTCCATATGCCAGGGAATCTGAAGGCAGGGGCCTGGGCTGGAAATCCGGATTGCCCGGTATGGTATGCAGGATCAGGCTCATGGGAAAATCAGCTGAGGATGCGGGATTGTCCGATGCAATGGAAGGAAGGGTCCGGATATAGGCTATAACCGAATAAATATCCTCGGTGTCCATGATGCCGAAATGGGTATAAGGCATGATGGGGAAAAGAGCCTGCCCATCCTTGTTTTCACCGCCGGCAATCGCCCGGAGCAATTCCCCGTCGGTCCAGTTACCCAAATGGTATGGGGTGATATTTTTGGAGACGAAGTTTCCCGGAAATCCATCCGGAACCCCGAATACCTGCCCTCCCTCTCCCTCAGTTCCGGGCTGGATGGGCATCCCGAAAAAATTGGGATCCCTTTTGGAATGGCAGACCAGGCATCCCACGACATGGTTGGCAAGGTATTTTCCGCGGGCAAGCCTGGCCGGCGTGCGGGCAATGTGGATATTCCTTGCGGTCACATGCGGAAGACCAAATTTGACATAGCCCAGCAGGGCTGCAAAGAGTAAAAGGATGACCAGCAGGCCATATCCCAGAACTTTCAGGAATTTTTTCATGAGCCGAATCTCTTGAGTTGGCGAAAGGCCCGCGGAGGACCGGCTTTAAACAGGACGGAAACCGAAAAATAGACCTTTGTTTCTGCAAAACCAAATGCGCGGCGGTCAGGGAACGAACCGGACAGCGGGCCGGTGAACAGGAGCAAGGGTCCGCAGATAGGTGTAAATCGCGCTCAGGTCCCGGACCGTCATCCCCGAAAAAAAAGTCCAGGGCATCGCTGAATTGAAATGGTCCCGGAGGATCGGTGCCGGATGGAAGCTGCTGTCGGAATAGGATTTGAACCTGGCAACAAATGCATCCCTGGACCAGGATCCGATCCCGCATTCCGGGTCCGGGGTGATATTGGCCGAGTATACCACACCCCCTGTTGGAAGCGGGAAGTTTTCATTGCCAGAAAAATCCCCCCCATGACATCCCGCGCAATTGGCCATCAGGACCAGGTATTTTCCGTAAGCCGCATTGACCCCCTGGGCAGGAATGGGATGGAAATGAGGGCGGGCAGGGTAGGTATTGATCTTCCAGTTCACCGGAAAATCAGGGCGGGAGTCTTCAATATCCTTGCGAACCGGGGGAATGGTGCGGATATAACTGATGATGGCGCAAATGTCCAGACTGTCCAACTGCCCATAGTTGGGGAAGGGCATTACCGGAAAAAGTGATTTGCCGTCACGCGTGACCCCGGCTGTGATCGCCCTGAAAATTTCCCCGTCGGTCCAGGATTTCAGGTTGTAGGGGGTGATATTCCTGGCTACAAAACGGCCGGGCAGTCCCTTGCTTTCGTCAAAGACCTCCCCTCCCTGGCCCATGGTGCCCGGAGTCATCGGGCCGGCCGTAAGATCCATGTCCCTGTCGGAATGACAATCCATGCACCGGGCTACATTATTGACCAGGTAGGCTCCTCTTGCAACTTCCCCGGGATTGGCCCGGATATGGATGTCCGGAGCTTTCCCAACATCAGGAAGGATCAGCTTCAGCCAGATCAGCAAGCCACAAAATCCAATCACGCCCAAACTGGCCAGGACACCCACGGTGCGCAGGATCAATTTCTTCATGTCAGGGATGGATTAAAGTCCTGAATGGGGACCGCAGCCCAAAATGCAAAAATTTCCTGGGGGAAGCAAATCCCCGGGACGAAAACGATTGAGCGATTGGGAGCTTTCCGGATCCAGGGGATCGGCAGGTCACCGACGGTCAAGCCCGGGCCTTCCTCCGGGCTGACCTTAGCGAGGTGCTTCCCCGGCCTGGATGCCTTCCACAGGAAAGGAACTCCGGCCATCCAGGTCGGTCAGGGATACAATCACCGAATAATGGACAGCGGGGAGCACCTGGAAGGCAGCCGCGCAAATTCCCCCGGTCATCCCGATTACCCCTTCCTGAACGGGAAGCAGGAACTTTTTATATCGGCTGTGCAGGCCTTTGAACCGGGTGTCGATGAGCACCATCTGGGCAAGCAGGGGCTCCATCCCTTTTCCCTGCATCCGGCATATCATACGGGTCCCCTGATGGTCCAGGGACACATTCCCTTCCAGGACCGGGTCCGGTGCATGGGGGTCAAATGGGATGACCTCCCATTTCCGGTACAACCCGAGGGAATCCTCCAAGGTTCCTCCGCTGAACCGGAGCGTATAGGTCGCTCCGCTTTGGAGAAAATACTCCGGTTTCAGGAGGATTTCCCCCAGGTTCCGGACCCCCCGGTGATATTGCACCGGCAAAAGCGCGACCTGCATGAAACCGGATTGGAGAAAAAATGCTCCCCGGTGATGCATTATGGCCTCCAGGACCCCGGCATTCTTTCCTTCACCGAAGACCAGGACCATGGAATGGCTGTCCATCCGCCCGCCGCGGGGATAAACCGTCCATTGCGCTACAGGACATTGGGCGGGGACCGGGATCCGGAAAACCAGGAGGATCCATAAACAGGGCAGGAGACGCATGGAGAAGGGCTGAAGCCATTATTTGGGAAGGGTTCCCACCATTTCAGATGGAATTACCCAGGCATCGAACTGTTCGGCGGTTAAATAACCCAGGGCAATCGCTGTTTCTTTCAGGGTTTTTCCTTCCTGATGGGCTTTTTGGGCGATTTCGGCAGCTTTATAATAGCCGATCCGGGTATTGAGTGCAGTCACCAGCATCAGGGATCGTTCCAGGTTTTTCCTAATTTCCTCAAATACCGGCTCGATACCTGCTGCGCATTTGTCGTTAAACGAAACGCAGACATCCCCGATCAGCCGGGCGGATTGCAGGAAATTACAGATGATGACCGGTTTAAAGACATTCAGCTCAAATTGCCCGGTCGCTCCCCCGATATTGATCGCCACATCGTTGCCCAGGACCTGGGCGGCGACCATGGTCATGGCCTCACACTGGGTGGGATTTACTTTCCCGGGCATGATGGAACTTCCCGGTTCGTTATCCGGGATCCGGATCTCACCGATCCCGCAGCGGGGTCCGGAACTCAGCATCCGGATATCGTTGGCGATCTTCATCAGGCTGACTGCCACCGTCTTCAGTGCCCCATGGGCTTCCACCAGGCCATCATGAGCGGCCAGCGATTCGAACTTATTCGGAGCAGTAACGAAAGGAAGGCCGGTCAGCTCTGCGATTTTGGAGGCAACCTGAACGGCGTAACCTGGAGGGGTATTGATGCCGGTTCCGACCGCGGTGCCTCCCAGAGCCAGTTCATACAGGTGGGGAAGGGTGGCCTGGATCGCCCGGATGCCATGGTCCAGCTGGGAACAGTATCCGCTGATCTCCTGACCCAGGGTCAGGGGGGTCGCATCCATGAAATGGGTCCTGCCGATCTTGACGATCCCCATGAATTGTCTTGATTTCTGGTCCAGGGTATCCCTGAGCTTCTGAATCCCGGGGAGGGTGATGTCCACCAGCATCCGGCAGGCGGCGATATTCATCGCCGTCGGGAAAGTATCATTGGAGGACTGGGATTTGTTCACATCATCGTTGGGTTGCAGGAACTTTTCCCGGTCGGTCAGCTTCCCGCCCCGGATCACCTGGGCCCGGTTGGCGATCACCTCGTTCACGTTCATGTTCGACTGCGTCCCGGAACCGGTCTGCCAGACCACCAGGGGAAACTGGTCGTCCAGTTTCCCTTCCCGAATTTCTGCGGCAACCTGGGCAATCAGGGCCGATTTTTCGCGTTGAAGTACCCCGGCCTCCTCATTAACGATTGCGGCGGCCTGCTTCAGCCATGCGAAGGCCCGGATGATCTCAATGGGCATCCTGCTGGTCTCGGGGGCAATCCGGAAATTTTCCATGGAGCGTTGAGTCTGGGCGCCCCAATAAACCCCGGCAGGCACCCGGACCTCACCCAGGGTATCTTTTTCCAATCGGTATTCCATGGTTTCGATTTTGAAGCCGGCCCCTGATCCAAAAACAGGTACGGATCCGGATTTCCCGCAAAATTAAGCATCGCGGGTCACCATTTGGAGATTTTCATTTCTGGTGGAAAGCGCCTCATGCAACGGACCAGCCCTTTTTTTTGGTATTTTTAAATAAACATTCCGATTCCCATTTCGAACCGCATTCCCATATTCCTTCTCAGCCTGATCCTGTTTAAGGCCGCCCCCGGGCAGACCAGGACCGTCCTGGGCAGGGTCCTGGATTCCCTGAATCATGGCCCGTTGAAAAATGTGAGCGTGTCGGTGCCCGATGGGACCGTCGGGGTCCCAACCGGCACCGATGGAAGTTTCCGCATCACCATCCCCGTTCCTTCCCGGGCGCTGCAATTCAGCCTGACCGGATACCATTCCCGGATCATCCCCCTCGGGGGGGATTCCTCCCGACCATTGACCGTCTACCTGGCTACCATTTATACCCAGTTGGGGGTGGTCTCCATTCAGGGCAAAAGGGGCCGGTACCGCAACAAGGGCAACCCGGCGGTTGAACTGATCCGGGAGGTGATTGCCCACAAGCCTGAAAACCGGCCGGAGAGCTTCCCTTATTGGTCGGACCACCAGTATGAAAAGCTGGGGATCCTTTTTGATACCCTGCCGCGTATCCTGCGCAATAATCCCCTGCTGAAAAAATTCCGTTTCGTATTCCAGAACCGGGATACTACGGTAATGCCAGGAAAATCCCTGGTCCCCATCTACCTGCAGGAGGTTTTTTCCCAAAACTTTTACCAGGCGCATCCCCAAAAGGAAAAAAAACTGGTCCTGGCTACCAAAAACGTTGATTTCGGGAAATACCTGGATATGCCAGGCATCAGCATGGCCCTGAACCGGCTCTACCAGGATCTCGATATTTACGATAACGAGGTCACGGTATTCACCACCAAGTTTGAGAGCCCGATCGCCAACCTGGCTCCTGATTTTTATAAATATTATATCCAGGATACGGTTGTTGAAAACGGGGAAAAGGTGGTGCGGGTCCAATTCACTCCCAGGAACCAGGAAGACCTGCTTTTCAACGGAATGATGTGGGTAACCCTGGATGGTCGATATGCCATCCGTCATATCAACCTGGGTGCCTCCAAACATATCAACCTGAATTGGGTTCGGTCCTTCCAGGCCAGCGAAGATTTTGAAAAAGGCCCGGGCGGGCATTATTACCGGACTGAGTCCAAAATGACCGGGGTTTTCAGTCCCTTTCCCCGGCTGCCGGCGGTCTATGGGGAGCGGATGATATCCGTTTCCCAGGTCAGCGATTCTGCCCTTCCTGAAACGATTTTCCGGACCGCCACGGTGGACACCCTGCCAGCGGCTTCCAGGCAGCCCGCCGGATATTGGGTTTTGAACCGCCCCAAACCCATATCGACACCCGAGTCCAGGGCTTATACCAATACGGACAGCCTGATTCATATGCCCGCATATAACCGGCTGGGAAATGTCATCAACCTGATTGCCTCGGGCTACGAGGATGCCGGAAAATTCTATATCGGTCCGGTGGGCGACTTCTATTCTTTCAATCCGGTAGAGGGGCCCCGATGGCTTTTTGGAGGATTTTCCAATACCAAACTGAGCTCCCGTTATTATGCTGATGCTTACCTGGCCTATGGAACCTCGGACCACCGGTTGAAGTATCTGCTCAGCGCCTCCTATTCCCTCAACGACCGTTCAATCTATAAATACCCCTATCATTACATCCAGGTGAGCTGGCTCAGGGATACCCGGAATCCCGGTAATGAAAATACCACTACCCAGGGTAACGGATTCCTGTCCTCCTTCAGCAGGGGCAATAACACCAAATGGCTTTACAACGATATCCTGCAGGTATCCTATGTCCATGAATTGGCCAGCCATCTTTCCTATGA
>JANWKA010000134.1 GCA_025451655.1 Chitinophagaceae bacterium
ATGTTCTGGGAACCGAGCTTGGTTTTGGTCTGGGATTCAAATACCGGTTCCTGGACCCGGATGCTGACCGCCGCGCAGATGGAGCCCCGGATATCGGTCGCATCATAGTCTTTCCGGTAGAATTCCCGGATGGTTTTTACAAAGGCTTCCTTGAAGGCGGATAGATGGGTACCTCCCTGGGTAGTGAACTGTCCGTTGACGAAGGAATGATATTCTTCCCCGTATTCATTGGTATGGGTGAGGGCCAGTTCGATATCGTTCCCCTTCAGGTGGATGATGGGATAACGGGCCTCCTGTTCTTCATTGACCTTGCTGCGCAGCAGGTCCAGCAGTCCATTCCTGGAAAGAAATTTCTTTCCGTTGAAAACCATCGTGAGACCCGCGTTGAGATAGCAGTAATTGCGGATCTGGTTTTCCAGGAACTCCGGGATGAAATGATAGTGGCGGAAGATCGCGGGATCCGGGATGAAGGTGATCAGGGTTCCGTTGGGTTCCCCCGTAGAAGATTCCCGGTAATCCTTTTTCAGAAGGCCTGCCTCAAAATCTGCAGCTTTCAGTTTTCCCTCCCGGATGGACTCCACACGGAAACGTTCGCTGAGGGCGTTGACCGCCTTGGAACCGACCCCGTTGAGGCCTACAGATTTCTGGAAAACCTTGCTGTCGTATTTGGCTCCGGTGTTGATCCGGGAAACGGCCTCAACGACCTTACCCAGGGGAATCCCCCGGCCATAATCCCGGACGGTGACTTTCTGGTCGGTTACCCCGATATCGATCTGCCGGCCGAACCCCATGGTGAATTCGTCGATGGAATTGTCGATGATCTCCTTGAGCAGGACGTAGATTCCGTCATCCGGACTGGAGCCGTCACCCAGCTTTCCGATATACATTCCGGGACGGACCCGGATATGTTCCCTCCAGTCCAGGGAGGTGATCGAATCCTCATTATAGGCTGCGAACAGGTCCTTGTTTTCCATAGGCTTATGCAAACCCAATGCTAAAGGGTTTAGCAAATGACTGCGGCAAAAATAAGGCTTTGAACGAATTTCCGGTCGGGAGATTATCCCCAGAGGTGTAATTCTCCAGCCTCCGAATCCTTATTTTTGAAGATGAGCTCCAGAAGGATTTTTCTTCAGCAGTCCGCCGCCCTGGGGGCCGGGGTCATTGCCGGCGCCCCGCTCAGCCATCTGGCCAGCAAGGATTTTCCCCAGGTCCGGCCCCCGGCCTCCCGGCGGCGATTCACCAGTCCCGCGGTGGAACAGACCATCCGGCGGATGACCCGGGTGATCCGGGATCCCGAAATCGCGTGGCTCTTCTCCAATTGCTTTCCCAATACCCTGGACACGACGGTATATTACCAGGTAAAAAACGGGAAGCCCGACACTTTTGTCATCACCGGGGATATCCATGCGATGTGGCTCCGGGATAGCAGCGCCCAGGTTTGGCCCTACCTGCCATTCACCCCATCCGATCCCCTCCTCAGGGACCTGGTGGCCGGGGTCATCAACCGGCAGACTTCCTGCATCCTGATCGATCCCTATGCCAATGCCTTCAATGAAGGCCCGACAGGAAGCCCCTGGGACAAGGACCTCACAGCCATGAAACCGGAGCTGCATGAACGGAAATGGGAACTGGACTCCCTGTGTTACCCAATCCGGCTCGCCCATGGTTACTGGAAACAAACCGGGGATGAGGCACCCTTCGGAGCCGAATGGAGGAAGGCGATGGGCCTGGTGCTGCGGACCATGAAAGAGCAGCAGCGGTTGGATGGTCCGGGGCCCTACCATTTCGGGCGGGTGACTTCCTGGTCGACCGATACGGTCCCGGGGGACGGGTATGGCAACCCGATCCTGCCGGACGGCCTGATCGTTTCGGTTTTCAGGCCATCGGATGATGCCACCATTTTCCCCTTCCTGGTTCCTTCCAATTATTTTGCGGCGGTCTCCCTAAGGCAACTGGCCGCAATGAGCCGGTCCATCCATTCGGATCATGCCTTTGCTGCGGACTGCCTGGCCTTGTCCCTCGAGGTAGAGACTGCCCTGAAAAAACATGCTGTAGTGGAACATCCGGCCCTGGGAAGGATCCTGGCCTTCGAGGTAGATGGTTATGGCAACCGGCTTTATATGGATGACAGCAATGTTCCCAGCTTGCTGGCTTTACCCTACCTGGAAGCCCTGGGACTGGAGGATTCCCTTTATCAGCAAACCCGGAAATTTATTTTCAGCCGGTTCAACCCCTATTATTTCACCGGAAAGTACGCCTCAGGCAGCGGAAGTCCCCATACCCTGGACCATAAGGTCTGGCCCCTGAGCATCATCATGAGGGCCATGACCAGCCGCAGCGGACCGGAGATCAGCCAATGCCTCACCATGCTCAAAGACACCCATGCCGGTACCGGTTTCATGCACGAATCCTTTGACCCGGACCAACCTGCCCGATATACCCGCAAATGGTTTGCCTGGGCCAACACCCTTTTCGGGGAATTGATCCTGAAAATAAATCGGGAACAGCCCGGGCTTCTCGCCGGGACCATATTCTGATCATGCGCCGGATTCCTGTTTCCCTTTTCCTGATCCTGCTGGCTACCGGGTGGCTGTCCGGCCTGGCCCAATCCATTCCGGATGGATTCCGGATGCTGGACTCCGGGAGGGCAACCAGCATCCGGGCCATTTCCCCGGTCAGTCCGCGGGTGATCTGGGTCAGCGGTAGTCAGGGCTGGGTCGGCAGATCCCTGGACGGGGGCCTCCATTGGTCCTGGCACCAGGTTCCGGGCAAAGGAGACTACCGGTGCCTGAAGGCATTCACCGCGCAGCGGGCCCTGATCATCAACGCGGGAAGCCCGGCAACAGTCCGGATGACCCGGGACGGGGGAAAATCCTGGAGGACCGTATACCGGAACCGCAATGCCTCCGTTTTTTTTGACGGAATGTCTTTTTGGAACGACCGCAGGGGGATCGCCCTCAGCGATCCGGAGGAGGGACATTTTGTCCTGATCTGGACCCGGGATGGGGGCCGCAGCTGGGAGAGGGTAAGGGGGAGCATTCAGCCTGAGGCAGACAGCGGAGAAGCCTGTTTTGCGGCGAGCAACAGTGCGCTGCTGACCGGTCCTGGTTCCGCGATCTGGATCGCCACCGGGGGGACCCGGTCCAGGGTGCTTCATTCCAGGGACGGTGGAAGAACCTGGCAGTCCGTGGATTGTCCGGTCCTTCACGGGCTTTCCAGTACAGGTCTTTTTTCCATCGCCTGCAGGGAAGGCCGTTGCGTTGCTGTTGGAGGAGATTACCAGGCCGCAGCAGTGAGGTTGGGCAACGCCTGCCTCAGCCCGGATGGGGGAGCAACCTGGGAGCGACCCATCGTCAACCCGGGGGGATATCGTTCCAGCGTGGTCTTTGACGGGCCTGAACTTTTAATTGCCACCGGAACTTCAGGAACTGATATTTCCGCAGATGGAGGGAGTACCTGGAAGCGGATATCCTCTATGGGTTTTAATGTTGCCGCCACGCTGGACGGCAAGGGGCCTGTTTGGCTTGCTGGCTCTGGCGGAAGGATTGCGGAATGGCTCCAACAGGCCCGGTGAACCTTCACAAGATTTTGTAAATCAGGATTTCGTTCTATTTTTGCCAGCCAATCTGTACTGAATACAATAAGGGAATCATGCAACCGGTAGCGCCTACGAGTAAGTATTCGGTAAAATATTTTCCAGACGGGATCCAAAGATGGACCAGGGAAGGAAACTATTTCTATTTCTACAGTTCCGAGACCATTCTGGAGGTCCGGGTGATCTCTGACAAGGTGGTCCGGTTCAGGTATGCGGCGGATGGAAAATTCCTGAGGGATTTCTCCTATGCGGCCGTTCCAGGGATGCAGGAGTCGATCGTTTCCCTGGAACTGGAAGACCAGGACCAGAAGGTGCAAATCTCCACCGCATTCATCCGGGTATTCGTGGACAAGGAGAACCTCCGGATCACGATCACTGACCTGGAGGGGAGGATCATCAACCAGGATGAGCTGGGATTTCACTGGCAATATTACCTGGTCAAGGGGGGAAAGATCGTTTACTGCAGCAAACAAATCCAGCCCGGGGAATGTTTCTACGGGCTGGGGGATAAACCCTCCGAACTCAACCTCAGGGGGAGACGCTGCGAAAATTTCGCAACCGACACCTACGGGTACACCAAGGACACCGATCCCTTATATAAGAATATCCCGTTTTATTTCGGATTGAACCAGGGCATCGGTTACGGCATTTTCTTCGACAATACGTTCAGGACTATTTTCGACTTCGGTAGGGAGCGGGAGGAAGTGTGCAGTTTCTGGGCCCGGGGAGGGGAGATGAATTATTATTTCATTTACGGGCCAGGCCTGCTGGAGGTGGCAGAAGGATACACCCGGGTAACCGGCACCCCCGAACTACCGCCCCTTTGGGCTCTGGGATACCATCAGAGCCGCTGGAGCTATTCTCCGGATTCCAAGGTCCGGGAGATCGCCCAGGAGTTCCGCAAACGGCAGATTCCCTGTGATGTGCTCTACCTTGATATTGATTATATGGAGGGCTTCCGCTGCTTCACTTTCAGCAATAACTGCTTCCCTGATCCCGCCGTCCTCGCCAAAGATATTGCCGGGTTGGGATATAAGACCGTGGTCATCATCGATCCCGGGATCAAGGTGGACCCCGAATACAGGGTATACCAGGAGGGTGTGGCCAATAATTATTTCTGCAAAAGGGGGGATGGGGCCCTGATGGAAGGAGATGTTTGGCCGGGAAAATGCGTTTTCCCGGATTTTACCAACCCGGAAGTGAGGAAATGGTGGAGCGGCCTGTTCAAGGATCTCGTTGCCAGGGGAGTGCGGGGGATTTGGAACGACATGAACGAACCTGCGGTATTTGAAATCGGCACCTTTCCCGAAGACGTCCGCCATGATTATGACGGGGAGGGGGTGAGCCATCGCAAAGCCCATAATGTGTATGGGCACCTGATGAGTAAAGCCACGGCGGAAGGGATCCGGAAATACCTGATGCCCCTCCGGCCCTTTACGATTACCCGTTCCTGCTATTCCGGGGCCCAGAAATGGACCTCGGTCTGGACCGGCGACAATTCGGCGACCTGGGAACATCTCTGGCTGGCCTCCATACAGGTCCAGCGCCTTTCGGTCTCCGGCCTTTCCTTCGCGGGGAGCGATATCGGCGGATTCATCGATGAACCGGACGGGGAATTGTTTGTCCGCTGGCTCCAGCTGGCCACTTTCCACCCTTTCATGCGCACCCATTCGGCCAGCAATGAAAGCAACTTCGATCAGGAACCCTGGTCCTTCGGTCAGAAAATAGAATATATCGCGAGAAAATTCATCCGGCTCCGCTATCAGCTTTTGCCCTATATCTATACGACCTTCTGGCAATATTCCACCCAGGGCACCCCGATGGTGAGGCCTCTTGCCTTCGTGGCCCAGGATGATCCCAATACCCATAACCGCTCCCATGAGTTCATGCTGGGGGATCACCTGCTGATCAGCCATGTCAGCGAGCCCGGGATGAAGGAAAAGCTGGTTTATCTCCCGGCTGGCAAATGGTATTACTATTGGGACGACACCTGTTTCGATGGCGGGGGCATGATCAATATCGACACCCCGCTGGACGAAATGCCCCTTTTTGTCCGCGCCGGCGCCGTGGTTCCCAGGTACCCCGTAATGGATTATGTGGGTCAGTTCCCGGTGGAGGAGATGGTATTGAATGTATATTACGATGACCAGGTTGCCCGAAGCATCCTGTATGAGGATGCAGGCGATAATTACGGTTACCGGGACGGCATTTTCAACACCATCCGCTTCAAACTGATCGCCGGGCGGCATGAAGTCCGCCTGAAAAAGAAGTTCATCGGGAATTTCGACGCATCCTACCGGAGGTACCGGATCATCTTCCACGGAATCCCATTCAAGCCCACCGATTACAGCATCGACGGCAAAACCCATCGGCTCAACCCCCGGAATTTCGCGGTAGGCACGATCAAGATTGTCGCCGAGCGTGGCTTTGAGGATATCATCATTTCCTGATCCTTTTGCCTGGAGATTGTATTAAATTGTGCATTGAACTTCTTTCCCCATGTTCAAAGCCCTCGGCTGCATATTCCTGGTTTGCATCAGCTGGACCGCCTTCGGACAACGCTGCCATTGCCAGCATTTCGTCCGCCGTTCCAGCGATGGGACGGGTTTCATCAACGGGTCGGTGACCCGGGTCAATCCGGGGGATACAGTTTGCCTTTCGGCCGGTAACTACCGGAGCCTGATTGTCTCCAATATCCACGGGGATTCGGCTCATCCGGTGATTTTTATCAACTGCGGAGGGCAGGTCAGCATTGGCTCCGGGAAAACTGCGGTTTCCATCATGAATTGCAGCTTTTTCCATATTACCGGAACCGGGGACAGTACCAGTCCATATGGCATCCGGGTCACCAATCCCCTGCTCCTGAATTACGATAATGTGGGCATCGGGATCGGGGGCAATAGTTCCGATCTGGAAATCGACCATGTGGAGATTTCCAAAATGCAAACGGGCATCCTCCTCAAAAACGACCCGGACTGCCATCCTTCCACCTGGGAGGAGGGGCATCATTTTAATAACATCTCCTTCCATGATCTCTACATCCACCGGATCGTGGACTACGGGTTCCTGGTAGGATACCCCGGAGCCACCGTGACGATTAACTGTGCAGGGGGCAAAAGGACGGTCAATCCCCAAAAGATTTATGGCCTTCACATTTACAATTGCCGGTTGGACAGTCTGGGTGGGGTTGGAATGGAGGTTTGCGACGCACCAACCGGGGTGGAGATCAACCATAATCTGGTGGAACATTACGGGTTGAGGTCCAAGGCCTGGTTCCAGGCCGGGATCATCATGGGAGGTCTGGTGAACGGAACCTGCCATGATAATCTCGTGGAGGAGGGAACCGGCAGCGGAATCCAGATTCTGGGTACGGGGAAGATCCTGGTTTACAACAATATCCTGGTACATACTTCCCAGGACGGGGAAGATGCGGTCTTTGTCGATGACCGCCCTTCCCCGGAGTATAAACCCCTCGGGGTGAACCTGGTGAATAATACCATCATCGGGGCGGGAAGAAATGCCATCCGGATCCAGAACCAGAACGGGACCATTTCGGGAGATAATCACATTTACAATAACCTGATCCTTGGCTGCAAGGACCCTTTTTTCTTCGGAGCTGGCCACAAGCTTTCCCACAATCTCATCCATGAGGATCCCCGGTGGGCCAGGCTGGATGACCATTACGCCCCCAGGGCCGGATCTCCTGCCATCGGGGCAGGCGCGGATGTATCGGCTTTCGGCATCACCCGGGATTTTAACGGAAATGTACGAATGGAGGGAAAAACAAGTGATGTGGGAGCCGTTCAGATGGATCGCCACCCGGACGGGGTGGTTCATCCTGCCAACCAATAGCGGACCCCTCCCCGAAATATTTCCTGAACATCATCATTTCTTCAGGGCAGGTTTCTTCAGGTTCCCGGGAATCCGGACCAGAACCTGGAATGCAAACCCCGCTGCAGTCCGGTCCGGGATTGCGGGAGTTATCTTCCAATGGGTTTCTGAGCGGCCGGGAACCCCGGCCGCATCACCCTGAAAAAAGAAATTCGGGAATTATTTTCCGGAAGGAGGAGCCTGGCCTCCGCCCGCTCCACCCTTTGGGGCATCCTTGATATCCAGGACCTCCACATCGAAAACCAGGATTGCATTATCGCCGATCAGGGGAGGGCCCTGGGGTCCGTATCCCAGGCTGGATGGCAGAAACAGGGAAGCCCTGGTCCCTTTATTCAGTTGTGAAATGGCATCGTCCAGCCCCCGGATCATTTCTCCTACCCCTATAGTAAAGGTGAGGGGCTGTCCGACATGATGGAAGGCAGTATCCAGGTTGGAATCAAATTCCCTTCCATCCAGGGTTTTGCCGGTGTAATTGATGGAAACCATCTGGCCTGGCTTTGGAGTGGGGCCACTACCCATTTTCTGAACCACGATGTATTCTCCCAGCCTGGTTGGCATTGCGGCAAGATGACGGGCATTCAGGTAAGCCACGATCTGGGCATCATCCTTGGCGAGTTGCCGGGCATTATCCTGTTGCTCCTCCTGGTTTCTTTCCTGGGGAGTCTGGATCGCCAGCACTTTCACATGGACCGAAATCGTATCTCCCTTCTTGACGAAGGGGGGGCGCTCCGGGCCTTTCATAACGGAATCAGCCGGGATCAGGAACACGGCACTGTCCCCGGCGGAAAGAAGGGCAAGCCCCTCCATCACATCAAACCTTCCCTGGCCTTTTTGCATGGGAATTTCCCGGGGTCCCACCGAATGCGTGTCGATGAGGACGGAATCACCTACGATGGTGCGAATCTGTATCTTCAGGAAATCCCCTGTTTTGGCCTTTGGACCCGTATGGGGATCGAAGATCTGATACTTCAGTCCGCTGGGCAGGGTCTTGTAATCCGATCTATGGCAGGCAGCCAGGCTTGTCAGGGTGGCTAAAGTAATCATCAGCGAAATTCTCATGGGGGGTATATTGGCTTTGAAATTAGGATTATTCAAGCAATTTCCGGTTTTCCTCGAGGGCTTTACGGAAAAGGCTTACCGTTTTCTCCAGGGATTCTCCTGACCTTCCACCGGATGCATTGATATGGCCCCCTCCATGGAAATATTTCCGGGCAAAGAGATTGACATCAAAATCACCCTTGGACCGGAAGGAAAGTTTCACCTCGGAATCATAATCGATGATCAGGGCGGAGAACCGGATCCCCTGGATGGAAAAGGGCAGGTTCACCAGGCCTTCGGTGTCTCCGGCCTGCAGATCCCAGCGCCTCACATCGGAAAAAGGAATGGAGATCAGGGCCGTGTTGAATTCATAGAACACTTCCATATGATTCAGCAGGGCGTTGCCAAAAAACCTCAACCGGTTTTCCAGGTAATGATCATATATCGCCTGATGGATCGGTTCATGCTTTAACCCCCGGTCCATCAGATCCGCAACCATGCGGTGGACCCTGGGGGAAGTGCTTGCGAAACGGAAAGAGCCGGTATCGGTCATGGTTCCGGCATAAAGACACTGGGCTATCGGTTCATTGATCAGCGATTCCCCTCCGATCCGGTAAATGAATTCATAAACGAGCTGGGCAGACGAACTGGCTTCCGGGTCGCTGATCCCATAATCGAAAACCTCTTCCGGCTGCGGGTGGTGGTCTATCAAGACTTTCGGGCAGTCCAGTTTTTCCAGGTAGGTGGCCAATCCCCTGGTCCGGTACAGGGCATTGAAGTCAAGACAAAAAAGGATTTCGGTTCCTTTCATCAGGGAAAGGGCCTTGTCCCTGGAAGATTCAAAATCCAGGACCTGGTCACATCCGGGCATCCAGTTCAAAAAGGAAGGGAAATTGGTAGGTGAGAGGACGAGGACCGAATGGCCTTTCAGGACCAGAAAATGGTATAAGGCTAGGGAAGATCCCATGGCATCTGCATCCGGTTTCTGATGCATCGTAATGAGGACCTTTTTGGGAACTTCCAATAACGCTTTGATATCTTCTGCAGGCCTCATTCTGGATAAAGAGGTGCAAAGGTCAAACATTTATCCCGGCCCATCAAATAATTTTCCAGGTCTAGAATTTAGTTGATACCTTTGCGCACCGGAAAATATTTCTTCCCTTCATGTCCCGGATGACCTTCACGATGATCAAACCAGATGCAGTGGCCAACGGCTTCACCGGGGCCATCCTGGATCAAATCTGCGCCGGAGGATTCCGGATCCGGGCCCTGAAAATGACGAAGCTTTCCTTCGAAAAAGCGGCGGACTTTTATTCCGTCCACAAAGCCAGGCCTTTTTACGGGGAATTGGTAGAATTCATGTCCAGCGGCCCCGTCGTAGCTGCGATCCTGGAACGGGAAGATGCTGTGGAATCCTTCAGAACCCTTATCGGTGCTACGAATCCAGCCCAGGCCGCGGAGGGGACGATCCGCAAAAGATTTGCGGAATCCCTGGGCCGGAACGCCATCCATGGGTCTGATAGTGATGAAAATGCCCGGCTGGAATGCAGCTTCTTTTTTTCCTCCCTTGAAATGGTCTGAAACCGGACCCCCTAATCTCCTTCCTTTTTCAATTGAATATAATAGTTGTCATCGACCCGGAATGCGCCCGGGGTGGAAGGGCGGAAGGAAGATGATTTCCAGGTTTCCGAGGGATGGATATAGCTATAAGTGCTGTCGGAAAGCGCGACCTGTACCGGCATCGAAAACCCGGGGACGACATTTGCCCAGCGGTAGGATACCCTGTTGCCCAGGATGCGGTATTGGAGCTGGGGAACCTGGGTGGTCTCCAGGTACTGCCTGAAAATCTTGCTGAGATCCATACGGGCCATCAGGCTGAAATAGGCTTCGAGCTGTCTACCGGTAATCGTCTGATGCCAGAATTTCCGGTTGGCCCCGGTCAGAATCCTTCTCCAGAGACTGTCATTGTGGATCACGGCCCTGATCGTGTTGAGCATGTTTCCTCCCTTGTAATACATATCGCCGGACCCTTCATTGTTCACATTGAATTTTCCCACGATGGGACGGTCGTTGACAATATTGCGCCTGGTCCCGATCACATATTCCTCCCCGGCCTTTTTCCCGTACTGGCATTCCGTGTAAAGGGATTCGGCATAATTGGCGAAACTTTCGTGGACCCACATGTCTGCCAGGTCTTTGGAGGTGATGCTGTTGCCCCACCATTCGTGGGCGGATTCGTGGATGATGATGAAATCCCATTTCAGACCCCATCCCGTGTGCGAGAGATCCCGCCCCAGATAACCGTTCTGGTAATGGTTCCCGTAAGCAACGCAGGTCTGGTGTTCCATTCCCAGGTGGTGGGATTCCACGAGCTTGTATCCATCCCGGTAAAAAGGGTAGGGCCCGAACCAGTATTCATAACATTTCAGCATCGACTTCACCTGTTCAAATTCTGTTTTTGCCTTATCCAGGTTATAGGGCATCACCCAATAATCCAGGGTCAGGGGTCCGTCCAGTCCCTCATAAACGTCCCCGAAATGGACGTATTTGCCCACATTCATGGTGATATCGTAATTATTGATGGGACAGGATACGAACCAATCAAAAGTAGCGGTCCCATCCCCGTTTTCCACCCTGGATCTTAATCTGCCGTTGGAGACATCCACCAGGCTGTCCGGGCAGGTGATCCGGATATTGGCGCTGTCCGGTTCATCGTATTGCTGGTCCTTATTCGGAAACCAGACACTTGCCCCCATGCCCTGGCAGGTCACCTCAACCCAGGGATTGCCTTGCTGATCCTTAACCCAGAGTATGCCTCCATCCCAGGGGGGCCTCCGGGCCACGATGGGTTTTCCATGGTAAAAGGCCCTGAGGCTCCGGATGCTTCCGGGTCTCTGGGCCGATTGCAGGGTAACAAAAAAGGCATTTCCGTCCCGCCGGAAGGAAAGTTTACGGTGATCCTGCACCACGCTGTCCAGGATCAGGGGTTCCATCAGGTCGATTTGCATCACGGGGTAAGAACGAAGCACCCGGTATTGGATCAGGTTGGATCCTGAAAGGCTGCTGTCCTGGATATGGATGGTCACCCGAAGATCATAATAGGTCAGATCCCACCAGGCTCTTTGGGGGGTAACCGAGCCACGTAAGGTATCGGCATGGGTGAAGACTTCCTTTTTGGTCAATAACTCATGGTGTTGGGCCAACAGAGGAATACCGAGGAAGAGGGCACCAGCAAACAGGAGGAGTTGCCGCATGGGATGGGTTTATTCGGGGAAGTTACCCAAAAGCAGGAAAAATTCCGGAAGGGATACAGGAGTAAATTTTCAGTCCGGACAGGTCCACTGGAATTCGGGATGCAAAATTCAGATTGGAAATTGAATACCGGTATACTTTTAACATTACCAGTAATTAACATATTTATAAAATACCCCGGTATCAGGATGACTTCTTAACCAGGGATCCGGCATCAGCATTTAAAAGGCTCAGGAATTGGTCTTATCCTGATCTTTCAGGAAGTTTTTAAATGCTTTGCGAAACTTTTCCAGTTTGGGCCGGATCACAAACTGGCAATAGGGTTGGTTTTTATTCAGATCATAATAATCCTGGTGATAGGATTCTGCAGAATAGAAGTTGCGGAAGGGTTCAATGGAGGTCACAATGGGCTTGTTCCAGGAACCGGAGGCATCAAGCTTCTTTTTATAGGCTTCCGCTTTATCCTTTTGTTCCTGGTTATGGTAGAAAATGGCAGACCTGTATTGGGTTCCTTCATCATTTCCCTGCCGGTTCAACTGGGTGGGATCATGGGTATACCAGAAAACGGCCAGGAGTTCATCATAAGAGATCCTGGAAGGATCAAAAATGATATTGCATGCCTCCGCATGGCCGGTGGTTCCTGTACAGACTTCTTCGTAGCTGGGATTGGGGACTGATCCCCCTGAAAACCCCGAAACCACCTTAACTACCCCTTTTAAACGCTGGAAAACGGATTCGGTGCACCAAAAGCATCCTTCAGCGAAAGTAGCAGTGTCTGCCTCTGGCAATTGCCTGATCTGGGCATCGGTCATATTGATATGTTTAGGTGTGGGATGCTGTTGTGCGCAGGATACCAGGGCAATACCCAGGCAGGAATTCAAAACTAAATATTTGATCATATGGATTTAAAGTTATTGAATAAAGTTACGGTTAACGCGGCAAATTGGATTTGATGGGGAATGATTTAACAGTTTGTAGGGGAAACTGTGACTCCTGTCCAATTAGAATACGTTTCCTACTTTTGCCGCGGAGAGATGGCTGAGCGGTTTAAAGCGGCGGTCTTGAAAACCGTTGAGGCTAATAACCTCCGGGGGTTCGAATCCCTCTCTCTCCGCAAGAATATTTTCAATCTGCTTCAAGGGCTCGCAAGAATCTGGTTCTTCGGGC
>JANWKA010000135.1 GCA_025451655.1 Chitinophagaceae bacterium
CCGGTATATCGAGGCGCGCCTTTCCAAATTCTCCCTGGAAGTGGTCTTTAATCCCAAGACTACGGTCTGGCAACTGAGCTATGACGGAAGAAAAAATGAGCCCCTGACCCTTCCCATGAAATTTCCGCTGCTGCTGGCCCAGGGAGCAGACGGCATCGCGGTGGGCCTCTCCACCAAGATCCTGCCCCATAATTTCTGCGAGTTGATGGAGGCTTCCATCCGGTACCTCCGCGGGAAAAGGTTCGAACTGTTCCCCGATTTCCCCACCGGGGGCATGATCGATTCCTCCGCCTACCAGGAAGGAAAGCGGGGAGGCCGGGTGCGGGTGAGGGCCCGGATCGAGGAGCTGGATAAAAAGACCCTCGTCATCCGGGATGTGCCCTTCGGCGTCACCACCGTCCAGCTCATGGAATCTATTGTCAAAGCCAACGAAAACGGGAAGATCCGGATCCGCAAAGTGGTGGACAATACCGCGAAGGAAGTCGAAATCCAGGTTCAGCTTGCCCCGGGGGTTTCTCCCGATATCACCACGGACGCCCTTTACGCGTTCACCGACTGTGAAATCTCCATCAGCCCGAATGCCTGCGTAATCTCCGGGGACAAGCCCCGGTTCCTGGGAGTCCATGACCTGCTCAGGGAAAGTGCGGACCGGACCCGGGCCTTGCTGAAACGGGAGCTGGAGATCCGGATGGAAGAGCTCCGGGAGGAGCTGCATTACTGTTCCCTTGAAAAGATCTTCATTGAAAAAAGGATTTACAGAAGGATCGAGGATGCAGTCACCTGGGAGGAGGTGCTGGAAGAGATCGCCGCAGGACTTCACCCGCACAGGAAAAGGTTCCTGAGGGAGGTCAACACCGGGGACCTGGTTCGCCTCACGGAGATCCGGATCAAAAGAATATCCCGGTTCGACATCAAAAAAGCCGATGAGCACATGGGGGATCTGGAGACCTCCCTGGCCCAGACCCGCAACCACCTCGCCCATCTCACGGACTATACCGTCTCCTATTACGAAAACCTCCTGAAGAAGTACGGGGCCGGAAGGGAGCGGTTAACCCGGATCCGGAGCTTTGAGACCATCGAGGCCCAGGCCGTGGCCATGGCCAACACCAAGCTCTATGTGAACCGCAGGGAGGGGTTCATTGGAACGGGCCTGAAAAAGGACGAATTCGCTTTTGAATGCTCCGATCTGGACCTCATCCTTGTTTTGCGCAAGGACGGCGTCATGCTTGTCACCAAACCCTCGGAAAAAAGCTTTGTTGGAAAGGATATCCTGCATCTGGATATTTTCCGGAAAAATGATGACCGGACCACTTATAATATGATCTATTCCGATCAGGCCACCGGGATCAGCTATGCCAAGCGCTTCCATCCCTCCGGGATTACCCGGGATAAGGAATACCGCCTGGGAAAAGGAGAAAAAATCAGGGTCCATTACCTCAGCCCAAATCCCAATGGGGAGGCCGAACTGGTCACGGTCCTGCTGAACCCGGATTCCCCGGCCCGCAAAAAGAATTTTGATTTCGATTTTTCCACCCTGGAGATCCGGACCCGGAGTTCAACGGGCAACCAGGTCACCAAATATGCCATCCGTTCCGTGAAACTCAAGGAACGGGGGGCATCCACTCTTTCAGGGGTCCAGATCTGGTATGATGGCCAGGTGGGCAGGCTCAACACGGAAGGAAGAGGAGTCCAGCTGGGATCTTTCCGGCAGGAAGACCGGATCATTGCTTTTTACCGGGATGGGACCTACGAGCTCACCGGCTACGAGATCACCAACCGGTACGAGTCTTCCGAAGTTTATTCCATCCAGAAATTTGATCCTGAAAAAATTGTAACGGCTGTTTATTATGATGCAGAGAAAAAACAGCATTCCGTCAAAAGGTTCCGGATCGAAACCCTCACGCTCAACACCCGGTATCCCTTTATCCGCGAAGGCAAAGGAAACCGCCTGGACCTGCTCACCCTCCAGCCTCAACCCAGAATCAGGCTGCTTACAGGAAAAAAGCGTTCCGATGCCCGAAAGCAGGAAATCCAGCTTTCCAGGCTGGTGGATGTCATGGGCTGGAAGGCCCTTGGAAACCGCCTCTGCGGTTCCGATTTCCAGTCCCTGGAACTAATCAGCCCCGATCCCCCTCCCTCCCCTGCGCAGCAAACCCTTTTTTAGTCCCAGGCAGGCTTCAGGAGAAATCTCTACTTTTGATTACACAACCGGACTCCCCATGCCATTTCATTACGAGGACCTCATCAAACTCCTGCTCGCCCTGGTGATCGGGGGATGCATCGGTTGGGAACGGGAGTATCAGGGCAAATCCGCAGGACTGCGCACCATGATCGTGATCTGTATGGGCTCGGCCCTGTTCACGATTTTTTCGATCAGCCTGGGCGCCGGGGGCCATACCCCCGACCGGATCGCTTCGAACATCATTACGGGCATCGGTTTCCTTGGCGCCGGGATCATCTTCAGGGAAGAAAACAAGGTCACCGGGATGACCACCGCTGCAACCATCTGGGTCACCGCTGCCCTCGGAATGGGAGTCGGCGGGGGCTATTATCTTTACTCCTGCCTTGGAGCCATCATGGTGCTCGGGGTCCTGCTCATCCTGGTTCCCCTGCAGCAGCGGATCGACCGGTCCAACCAAAGCAGAACCTACCGGATCGTCTGCACCTACCAGCAGCAAACCCTGGACCATTATGAAAAGCTGTTCCACGATCACCACATGCGGGTTTACCGGGGACTGCACTCCAAGGCCGGAGACTCCATTACCGGTAACTGGACCGTCCAGGGTCCCGTTCCGGAACACGAAAAGATCATCCGGATCCTGCTGCAGGACACCGGGATCCGGGAATTTGATTTTTGAACCCTGCCATGAGAGATCCCCTGCAGTCCATCCAGGCTTTTAACCAGGACCGGGATACCCGTTTGAAGTTCAGGGCCATGGCCCTGAACCCATTCCGTTTCCTGCGGGGGACCTGCTCCCTGTTTTACGAAGACTACAGCAGTTCGGCCCAGGTCCGGGACCCGACCCACAGCTGGATCTGCGGAGACCTCCACCTGGCCAATTTCGGGACTTTCAGGGGGGACAACCGCCAGGTTTACTTCGACCTCAATGATTTCGACGAAGCCGTGAAGGCCCCCGTCACCTGGGAGATATCCCGGTTGCTCACCAGCATTCATGTCGCCATATACACGATGGGCCTGCCCGGCCGGGAAGGCGACCGGGTGGCCCTCCAATGTCTTCGGGAATATGTGCAGGTGCTTGCATCCGGAAAACCCCTGGTCTCCGAGGCAGGAACAGCCGGGGGCGTCCTGAAAGTTCTTTTCAGACAGGTGTCCAAAAGGACCCGGAAGGCCCTGATCCGGAGCAGGACCATTCCGGGGTCCAGACCCTTAAGAATTCTTTGCGATGGGATTCATTCCCTGCCGGTCGCCCCCCATTCCAGGAAAGAACTGACCGCGTCCCTGGGGCCCTGGCTGGAACGTCAGGGCCCGGCCCTGGATTCCTGCCGGCTTCTGGATGCCGCCAGAAGGATTGCCGGCACCGGCAGCTTGGGTCTGGACCGTTATATTCTTCTGGTATCCCTTCCTGATCAGGGAGGAAAACTTCGGTTGCTGGACCTCAAGGAGGCCAGACCTTCCTCCCTGATCCCCTGGCTGAAGACCAGTCAGCCCCGCTGGTCCAGCCAGGCCGATCGGGTGGTCACCATTCAAAACAGGGTCCAGCATGTCTCTCCCGCCCTGCTCCGGTCCCTGGAGCTGAATGGCAAATCCTATATCCTGCGGGAACTCCAGCCCATCGAGGACAAAATGGATCTGGATAAATGCGGGGGAAAGCTGAAAAAACTGGAACTGGTGCTCAATACCATGGCAGGGCTGGCGGCCTCCGGGCAGATCCGCAGCGGAGGCCAGCAGGGATCCTCCATCACCGATGCCCTCAAATCCTTTGCCCGGGAAAAACCCTGGCAAAAGGAAATCCTGGCTTATGCGAAAAGTTATTCCAGGCAGGTGTTGCGGGATTATATGCGGTTCCGGAATGCTTACAAAAAGGGAGCCTTCGGGTAAAAAGGATCAAAAATCGGCAGGCGGAACAGATCAGGCGATCCTTTCCTTTCGGACGGGACTCCAATGGCGGGCCAGGGCCCAGGCACCAAAAAACAGGGAGCAGTAGAACAGGTCTCCGGCAAGGGTATTGCCAAAGAACGGAATGGCAAGCAGGTAGGTATTCCGGATTCCTTCCAGATTTAAAGTATAGGGAGCAACTCCTCCGGCAACCACCCAGACCCCAAAGTTGGATACCAGGAAAAAGATCAGAGAACTGGTCAGGGATCCCAGCACCACGTTTCGGGTGCTGATCCTTCCGATCGCGGTTCCCAGCAGGGCAATCAGGCAGAAAGCGCCATAATTAAAAAGCTGGCTCCAGCCGTAAAACCCCTTGATCGGGGTGAAAAGCTCCAGGCAGAGATCGGAACAAAACAGGGTGGCCAAAAGAACCAGGATGGCCGTTTTTTTATTTTTAAGTACCATCCCTGCAAAAAGACCCATGGCCCCGATGGGTGCGAAATTCCAAAGGTGAATGGAGTTGGAAACGAGCCTCCCGATGGTGGCAACAAGTACCAGGATGACAATCAGGATCGCCTTTCGCGTAAATGGTTTCTTGATCATGAATAGGAAGTGATTAGACCCGGGAGCATGCATCTTTAAGTCGTTTCAAAGATAATCAAACTATCCGAAATCCGGAGGAATGAGGGTGCCCTTTTCAGGGGCCAAACTGGACCGGATCAGGACCCCGGGACGGCAATTTCCGGAATGCTGGCCCGGAACAGCAGGGCCTCCTCCTGCCTTTGGATCCGGTATTGTTCCCCGCAGAAGGCGATAAAGGATTGCCCCCTGCCGAGCCTCAGGTTCCTGGAGCCGGTAACTGAAACGATTCCGGAAAGAACCAGGACCAGGTCCGCCCCGGAGGAAGATCCCAGGTAGGGTTCATTGGTATGGAGGTGAATGCTGCTCAGGGCAAAATCCGGGACCGGGCAGCTGTAAGCTTTCTCCTGCCCTTCCCGGGAAGAAAACCCCAGCAGGATCTGCGGAATGGTTTCCGAATAAAGGGTATGGCGCAGCAGTTCGGCTGTGTCCACGTGTTTGGAGGTGAGCCCTCCCCGGAGCACATTGTCCGAACTCGCCATGAGTTCCACATTCCTTCCCTCCAGGTAGGCATGAGGCACCCCGGCGGCCTGGAAAATCCCCTCCCCCGGGAGCAGGCGAACGAGGTTGAATAAATAAATGGAGAAAATGCCCCGGTCCGGCTCGTCCATCGTGGTCATCCCGCTGGTCAGGGCCCGGGCCGCCCAGAAGCCGGGGTCATTCTTCTGGATTCTGCCTTCCCGGTCCAGCCGCATCACTCTGGCCAGCAGGGGCTGAAGCATATGGCGCTGCCTTTCAGGATCCATTTCCATGACCTCGCGGTACAAGCCGGAATATCCTTCCTTTTCAAAAACAGGAAGCAGGGAATGAAATTCCGGGATTTCCCGAAGGACCTGGACCAGCCGGTGGACCGGCCTGAACCCATGAAGAAGCCAGAACTCCGACAGGGCTACCATCAATTCCGGCTTGTGGTTGGTATCCCGGTAATTCCGCCCGGGGGCCTCCAGGGGGATCCCCGCCTCGTTTTCCCGGATGAAACCCTTTTCAGCCTCTGCACGGCTGGGATGAACCTGGATGGAGAGCATCTCCCTTACATCCAGGATCTTCAGGAGATAGGGCAGTTTTCCAAAACGGCTCCGGGTCCCCAGGAGGGTGGCCCCGTTTTCGCCGATCAACCGGTCCAGGGGCAACTCCTTTCCTTCCATAAGGATGCGGGATGGCGCCTGGGGATGGGCGCCGAGCCAGTATTCGGCGAAAGGCTTCCTGTCGTGGTTGGGAATCCCGAGCAGATCCGGGATAAAGTCATAGCCTCCCCACGGGTAATGCCTGAGGCTCCCTTTCAGCTCGAATATCCTGGATGGTGCCGGGGGCATGGCGATGGCGTTGGATTCCGGGATTCAGATCCCGGTGTAATTATGGGGCGTGATGGCCTTGAGGGTCTCTTTGATCCGGGAGGAGACCTTAAGGGCGTCAATGAACCGGTGCAGGATCTCGCGGGTCACCGGTCCGGATCCCCGGGTCAATTCCTTCAGGGCTTCATAAGGCCTGGGGTATTTTTCCCTGCGCAGGATGGTCTGGATGGCTTCGGCTACCACGGCCCAGTTCTGGTCCAGGTCGGCCCTGATCCTTCCGGGATTCAGGATCAGCTTCTCCAATCCCTTGCTGATGGAAAATAGGGCCAGCATGGTATGGCCGAAGGGGACCCCGATATTGCGAAGAACGGTGGAATCGGTCAGATCCCGCTGCAACCTGGAAATGGGCAATTTCGCGGACAGGTGGGTGAACAGGGCATTGGCCACCCCGAGGTTCCCTTCCGCGTTCTCGAAATCGATGGGGTTGACCTTGTGGGGCATGGCCGAGGATCCGACTTCCTGGGGGTTGATTTTCTGCGTGAAATAATCCATTGAAATATAGGTCCACATATCCCTGCAAAAATCAGTCAGGATGGTATTGATCCTTTTCATCGCATCAAACTGGGCCGCCAGATGGTCATAGGCCTCGATCTGGGTCGTATGGCGGGCCCGATGCAACCCCAGGATCCCCTGGACAAACGCGTCGGCCAGGGCAGGCCAGTCCTTTTCCGGATAGGCGGCGATATGCGCATTGAAGTTGCCCGTGGCGCCTCCGAATTTGGCCATATGGGGGATTTGGCCCAGCAGGGCAATCTGCCCTTCCAGCCTTTCGCAAAATACCAGGATCTCTTTCCCCAGACGGGTCGGGGAAGCAGGCTGGCCATGGGTACGGGCCAGCATCGGGATATCCTTCCATTTTTTTGCCAGGACCCCGAGTTGGTCCAGCAGGGAACCCAGGCTGGTCCTGTACACCCCATCAACCGCCTCTTTCCAAATCAGGGGGATCGCCGTATTGTTGATGTCCTGGGAGGTCAGGGCGAAATGCACCCATTCCCTGTGATCCCCCTGGCCCATTCCTTCGAGGATTTCCTTCAGGAGGTATTCCACGGCCTTCACATCATGGTTGGTGATCCTTTCCCGGTCCTTGACCTGCTGCGCCTGCTCCAGGGTAAACCTCCGGTAGATATCCCGGAGCCGGGGAAGCTCTTTTTTGGCGATCTTGAAAAATCCGTTCTGGGAAAGGAAAATGAAATATTCCACTTCGACCCGCATCCGGTACCGGATCAGGGCATATTCGGAAAAAAAGTCAGCCAATCCTTCCAGCTGGCCTCGGTACCTTCCATCGATCGGGGAAACAGCGGTCAGGGGCTGCAATTGCATGAACTGGGGTTTATCGGTTTGACCCGGGCTGTGCTGAACCCGTATATTTGCTCCCGTGAAATTAACCAATTTGGCAGAACAGCCGGTAAAGGTTGCCGCGGTAAGCTACCTCAACACCAAACCCCTGCTATACGGTCTGACCCACCACCCGGTGGCCCGGGAAATCCGGCTGACCCTGGATTATCCTTCGAAAATCGCGGACCAGCTGATCGGGGGGAGCGTGGATCTGGCCCTGGTCCCTGTCGCTATTCTTCCCCTGCTCCGGTCTTTCCAGATCGTCGGAGATTATTGCATCGGAGCGGACGGGCCTGTGGCTTCCGTGGGATTATTCAGCGGGGTGCCCCTGGATCAGATCCGGCAGATTTACCTCGATTACCAGAGCCGTACTTCGGTGGCCCTGTTGAAATTGCTTTGCGCTGAATTTTGGAAAATCCAGCCCCGCTTCCTGGATACCAACGAAGAATTTTTGGACCGGATCAGGGGAACGGACGGGGGGTTGCTGATCGGCGACCGGGCCCTTTTCCAAAGGACCCGGTCCCCCTATTGCGAAGACCTCGGTGCGGCCTGGAAATCCTTCACCCGCTTACCCTTTGTGTTCGCAGCCTGGGTCTCCAACCGGCCCCTGTCCCCCGGTTTTGTCCGGGAATTCAATGCGGCCAACCGCTTGGGTCTGGACCATATCGAAGACGTGGTCCGGGAAAACCCCTGTCCCTGGATCGACCTGAGGGCTTACTACACCCGGCATATCAGTTACGCCCTCACGGCCGAAAAAAGAAAGGGCCTGGAAAAATTCCTGGAGCTGCTCCCTGGAGCCTCATGAAATGGGAAAATATTTCCGTAAATTCCCCTGGCAAAAAATGAAATGATGAAAATCGGAATCCTGGGCAGCGGCATGGTCGGACAGACCCTGGCAGCCGCCCTTCTCAA
>JANWKA010000136.1 GCA_025451655.1 Chitinophagaceae bacterium
AACTATATTCAGAAAGATCCATTCGACAAGATTTTTATCCATCCCGGCCTATTTTGCGGTTATGCAAGTAACCTGCTTGCCCCGGCTCCCCCGCCATCCCGGAATTCGCCTGATCCCCCAACCAGGCAATTCATCTATGGAATCAGCCTGGAATACCGGTTCAGGCCTTTCAAATCATTATTTTCACTTTATGGGGATGTCCATTTCAAAAAATATAAATCAATTCTCCACCGGGATTATATCGATTTTACCTACCTGGTTCGGGCTCATTTTCCAATAACAGGAAAGGCAACTGTCTTTTTGGAAGGCGGTGGGTCATCGGCCCTGGCAAATTATGATCTGGATGGATATGGTCTTTCCCTCCCCTCCAACACCCAGTTCCAGTGGGTAAGCGGAGCCGGGGTCCGGTTATGGAAACATTTCTGCCTGGAATGGAGATATTCCGCAGGAAAGCAGATCGGAACTTCCTATACCAATGAATACCGGACCAGGTCCAGTTATTTGCTGGCAGGATTTCAATTATAGATTGAGGTTCAAAGGCATTTCTTACCCATTTTTCGCCATATATTCACCTGGCCTTTCCGGCAACCAATGCCTGGTTACCGGCCCCATCATCCGGCAAACCATCCTTTCAGTAAATGAAATCCTTTCCTCTCCTAAAATTCAACATATGGATAGCCACCCTTTCCTTGGGATGCCAATTTGCGTCCCCCCAGGATAAAATGCATTACCCAACGCCCGTCATTTTTGACACTGATTTCGGTCCGGATTATGATGATGTCGGCGCCATTACCCTGTTACATGCATTTGCCGACAGCGGTAACATCAAAATCCTGGCAACAGGAGCCAGCAACCGGTACAGCAACATTTGCGCCGCCCTAAGTGTATTCAATACCTATTTTAATCGTTCCCAAATTCCCATAGGAATCGTGAAGGGAAGGGCCGTCGAATTGGGCAATCCCCAGCACTGGTCCGACTCCGTGATCGCAAAATACCCCCATCCGGTCCGATCCAATGACCAGGTTCCGGATGCGGTTTCGGTTTACCGCCAACAACTCGCGAAACAACCGGACCACAGTGTGGTCATCATTACCGTGGGTTTCCTGACCAACATGGCTCATCTGCTGAAATCTTCCCCCGATGCCTTTTCTCCGCTACCTGGAAAGGATTTGGTTCGAAAGAAGGTAAAAGAACTGGTGAGCATGGGAGGTTCGTTTCCAAACGGTACCGAATTTAACATTTCCAGAGACGAACGGTCTTCCGAATATACCTACGATAACTGGCCCACCCCGGTAGTATTCACCGGTTTTCAAATTGGAATGAAAATCCATTGCGGACTTCCCCTGATCCATAACCAGGCGATCCGCAACGACCCGGTAAAGGACGTATTCCGCATCTCAATCCCCCTGGCAAGGGAGGATTCCCTGGGAAGAATGAGCTGGGACGAAACGGCGGTTTTAATCGCGGTTAAGGGATGGAAACCTTTTTATAATGCTGTTAAAGGCAGGATTGTGGTTTTGCCGGATGGCTCGAATTCCTGGGACACATCCGGAAAAGGGGAAATGTATATCACAGAAAAGGTGCCCCCTCAGGTCGTCCAGGCCCTGATCAACCAGTTGCTCCTACATCAGCCATTAAATAAAAAACCCGGATAATTTAGGGTCAGGGCTGGGTCCCGCGGGCAAAGGTTAGATCTGGCAGGGGCTCATGGATTTGGATCGGGAACCTCATTCATCCTTTTTACCAGGATTTTTTGGTCCGCTTTCGTTCTCCCCAGGGAATAGGCCTTTTGAAAATTCCCTTTTGCCTTTACCGGATCGATTCCGGTATATAAATCACCGAGTAAAGCAAAATAATAAGGATTGGCCTTGAATGCCAGTTTTTCTGTTTCAACAATACCCCTTTCCAGTAATTTTACCGAATTCCGTCCTGAATAAATGTGGTATCAGCTCCTGTTGGGTCCTAATCATGCAAAATCAGGATATTAAAGTGAGCTCCTGGGTCCTTCAATGGGATTCTACACCTTTGACGATTTTACGAACTTCAACCGTATTCCCATCTCCCTGCAATACGGGACATCCTTTGGCAAATTCCACGGCTTCTTCCAGAGATTCTGCCCGGACCATGATATAGCCTCCAATTGTTTCCTTGATATCGCCAAAGGGGCCGTTAGTAACAACATTATTGTGCCTCACCACCCTGGCATCATCAAAATCTAACCCGTTACCTCCTGCAAATTTGTTCCTGGCAGAAATGGTGGCGATCCAGTCCAAGGTTTGTTTCATCCATATCTGGACCTGCTCCGGGGAGGCCACCTGGTGGCCATTCTGATGCCTGAAAATCAACATGAAGTCTTCCATTTATTCAGCTTTAACTGGTTTGAAATAATTGCGATCAAACAAATAACAAATGAAAGACCAGAAATGGGACAACAGGTGCATTCGTTCCCGGGGCAAATTTCTTTCCTGGATGGTTTCCTTTCGAGGCTTTAAGCTAAATGGTTCAGGGAAATTTTGTGATCCCGTCCAGAATCGAACTGGAATATCAGGTTCCGGAGACCTGCATACTATCCGTTGTACTACGGGACCCTGAAAATGGGAGCGTAAAGGTACCTATTTTCCGTATTTCAGGTGGCGCCCCCTGAAAGGTTGCTCTTGAATATCTTGACCGCAATGGCAATCAGGATGACCCCGAAAAACTTCCGGACCACGATCAGTCCTGCTTTCCCCAAAATCCTTTCAATCCAGTTCAGGGACCTGAGGACCAGGTAAATGATGATGAGATTGATCAGGATCCCTGCCAGGATATTGTATTCGTCAAAGTCCGCTTTCAGCGACATAATGGTGGTCAGGGTACCGGATCCGGCGATCAGTGGAAATGCGATCGGCACCACACTCACGCTGCTTGGGGCAGTTCCTTTTTCCGTTTTGAAGAATTCAATTCCAAGGATCATTTCCAGGCCAAGGACAAAGATCACAATCGAACCCGCCACGGCGAAGGAATGGATATCAACTCCCATCAGGGACAGGAAAGGCTGGCCCACAAACAGGAAGAGGACCATCAGGAACCCGGAGGCCACTGTAGCCTTCCCGGTCTGAATTCCTCCCATTTTCTCGCGAAGGGAAATCAGGATGGGAACTGATCCCAGAACGTCGATTACGGCGAAAAGGGTGAACGTGATGGTAATAACCTGGTTGGCCTTCAACATGGCTTCATTCTCCGGATAAATATATGATTTTCCTGAAATGCATCCCTTACCGCAACAGGGTAACCACCCCGCTTTGATCGATCGTTTTTCCCTGGAAACCGATGCCGCTCACATCCCAGACATAGGCTCCGATCCCCGCCGGGCGGCCTCCGATCGTTCCGTCCCAGCCCTTCATATATTGGTCCGTGCTGAAGACCATTTTTCCCCACCGGTCATAGACTCTGAAATACAGGATCACCTGGATCCCCACGGGGATGGGGCGGAACACGTCGTTCCGTCCATCCCCGTTCGGAGTGAATGCGGTAGGGACATAAAACCGGGGACCCTGGAAAACCCTGACCTGGATGGAGGCTGTGTCCATACATCCCTGTGGCGAACTGACCGTAAGCAGGTAACGGATATCCTGGGCTGGCTGAGCTATGGGATCCGGGATGGACGGATCAGTAAGCCAAAGGGAAGGAGACCAGGAAAACCAGGTGCCGCCACTGCCCTGAAGAGGCAGGGGTTGGCCTTTGGCCAGAAGGGTATCATGGCCGGCAAAGGCATGAAGTTGCTGAATATTGACCGTATCCCTCAGCGTATCCGAGAAACACCCATCCATTCCCGAGGCAAAGACAGCCGGAATATATTGGCCCCCTTGCTGATAGGCATGGACCGGGTTGCGGACCGAGTCGGAATTCCCATCCCCAAATTCCCAGGACCAGGACGCTGGGGGAACGGAAGGGGTCAGGTCGGTGGCCTGGAACCGGATCCCGTCGAAAACACAGGTGTCATGGCCCGACATGGCAATGGCCGGGGTCTGCCGGATATCCATCAAGGCCTGGACGGTATCAGAATTACATCCCTCAGCCGTACTGACGGCAAGCCGGACCAGGTGGCTTCCACCCGTATCAAAATCCAGGACCGGGTTCTGAATGACCAGCACGCCAGTATCGACTGCCCAGTACCATTGGGTGATCTGACCCACCCGGTTGGTCGATCGGTCCAAAAGCTGGACCGGTCTCAGGGTACAGGATGGGCCGGAATAATCAAAGGCAGCGGTGGGATAGGTTCCTACGACGACCTGCCGGTCAAACGTATCAGATTCACACCCATTATTGCCCTCAATGGCCAGTTTTACATTATAGATCCCCGCGTTTGGATAATAATGGGGAACCGGACGGGCCACTGAATCCCTGGTTCCGTCCCCGAAATCCCAATACCATTTCAGAATGGATCCAAAAGAAGTGGAACTGTCCCGGTAATGAACGGTATCCCCGACGCAGCGTCTCAATGCGGAATCCAGGTCAAAACGGGCGTTTAGGGAGGTGCAAAACTGCTGCAGGTCCTTTTCACCACCGGTGGATGCAGTAAACCCCCAATAAACCGTGGGATTGCCGCCGAAGATCCGGTTGACGAGGTCATAGCTGACGCTCACCCGCTGTACCCCGTCAATATAGGCAGTCAGGGTTTGGCTGGGAGCATCCCATCTGATCTCAAACACATGCCACTGGCAATCCTTGATATCGCCGGAAGTGACCAGGGCCGGTACCGGGGCAGCCAGTTCGTTGGTGTCATAGTGGACCACATTTCCGTTTTTTTCTATGGCCACATGATCAAAAGCAGGATCGTTGTCTTCAAAATTTTGCCAGGTATCGATCTGGATATCCACCGAGGGAGCAATCCCCTGGTATCCGAGCCCTCCGCCGTTCGCGCCCAGGTTCGTTCCAATGGGCTGGAGAACGAACGCGATGCCATCAGCCCCGTTTTGGGAATTGCATCCCAGAAACACATTGAAATAATAATTGAAGGAACTATCCAGAGTGATCAGGTTCTTGTTCCAGACGGAACCGTGGAGGTTATTTTCGTCCTGGGTGAGCAGGTAGCAATTGCAGTTGATCTGGGAGGCGTTGCCATTGATGATATAGGGATTGTTGCTTTGACCCAACAACGGGTACCAGGGAAACAACGCAATTAATAAAATGAGGAAAGTACGGATCGGATCGGTTAAGGAGCGCATAGGCAGGTTCAGCCATTCGGTATCCGGCTAAAGAATGGCTCCCGCACCGCCATGGCAATCAGGCATCAATCTTCGCATAACGGGCATGCTTTTCAATAAATTCCCTGCGGGGAGGCACTTCATCGCCCATCAGCATGGAGAATATCCGGTCTGCTTCTGCTGCGCTTTCAATGGTGACCTGTTTGAGGGTACGCTTGTCCGGGTTCATGGTGGTTTCCCAAAGCTGCTCTGCGTTCATTTCTCCCAGACCCTTATACCGCTGGATGACCACGCTATCCTCTTTTCCAGAACCCAGCCTTTCGATCCCGGCCTTCCGCTGTTCCTCGTTCCAGGCATACAGCTGTTCCTTTCCCTTTTTCAAGAGGTAGAGGGGGGGTTGGGCGATATAAACATAACCCTGTTCCACCAGGGCTTTCATATACCTGAATATAAAGGTGAGGATCAGTGTGGCGATATGACTGCCATCCACGTCCGCATCCGTCATGATGATGAGTTTATGGTAGCGGAGTTTGACCAGGTTCAAGGCCTTGGCATCCTCTTCGGTTCCAATCGTCACCCCAAGTGCAGTGAACATGTTCTTGATCTCCTCGTTCTCATAGATTTTATGTTCCATGGCCTTTTCCACGTTCAGGATTTTGCCTCTCAGGGGAAGAATGGCCTGGAAGGACCGGTTCCTGCCCTGCTTGGCAGTTCCTCCAGCGGAATCTCCCTCAACCAGGTAGAGTTCGCAATGTTCCGGATCATTATCCGAACAATCCGCGAGTTTTCCCGGCAGTCCGCTTCCGGTCAGGACACTCTTGCGCTGAACCAGTTCCCTGGCCTTACGGGCAGCATAACGAGCCTGGGCCGCGAGTATCACCTTATTGATGATCACCTTGGCCTCCCGGGGATTTTCTTCCAGGTAAGCTTCCAGAACGGCGGCCACGGAACTGTCCACGGCTCCCATCACTTCGGAATTACCCAGCTTGGTCTTGGTCTGACCCTCAAACTGAGGTTCGGGGACCTTGACGGATAAAATGGCGCTGAGGCCCTCCCTGAAATCATCCCCGCTGACGTCGACCTTCATTTTTTCAAAATACTTGTTCCGGTCTCCAAAGGACTTGAACACCCGGGTGATCGCCCTGCGGAAGCCGGCCACATGGGTTCCTCCCTCGATCGTGTTGATATTGTTCACGTAAGAGAACAGGTGTTCGTTAAAGGAATCGTTATAAAGCAGGGCGACCTCAACGGAAATATTGGTTGCAGGATCCAGGCTTTCCACATAGATCGGATTGGGGATCAGTGAATTGCGTCTTGCGACCTTGTCCAGCATGACCACGAATTCGCAGATACCGCCCTCGGAATAAAACCTTTCGCTGATGAACATTCCGGATTCATCCTTTTCCCGCTCATCGGTCATGGTAATCGTAATGCGCTTGTTCAGGTATGCCAGTTCCCGGAGCCGGGAGGCCAGAATATCCCTGGTGAATA
>JANWKA010000137.1 GCA_025451655.1 Chitinophagaceae bacterium
AAAACAGGCCTCAAACGGTGTGATAATTTAAACTGGGTTTTTGCCGGATATTGGCAGATTCAGATCAGCGAAGCATCAATAGGGCAGCGCAAATATACAAGATTGGAGCAAAAAGTACCGGGGGTGGCAGGGGGGCCTGGCATTTTCCCCTTATCCGGGCTCCGTGATCCCGCTGCCCCAGGGCCGTTGAAACCATGGCCGGCCTGTCTGTCAGGGATTTCGAAGGGGCAATATCAGGCTGGAAGGGTAGGGGGGAGACCCGTAAATTTTCTGGGTTGCCACCTGGAAATCCGGGGCGGTTGCCAGGAAGATATTGGGGACCCAGCGCTGCGGGTTCCGGTCGATCACCGGGAACCAGGTGCTTTGGACCTGGACCATGATCCGGTGCCCTGGCAGGAAGACATGGTCCAGGGCATGCAGATCGATCGTGTAATGTTCCACGGCCCCGGGATGAATGGGGGCGGGGTGCTCAAAAGATTTCCGGTACCTGCCGCGGAATACGTCATTGGCAACCATCAGTTCGTAACCCCCCATCCGGAAATTGGCCGTGTCTTCAGCCGGGTACACATCGATCAGCTTCACCACCCAGTCGGCATCGGAGCCGGAGGTAGCCGCAAAAAGGCTCGCCTGGATATTGCCGGTGACCACGATTTCTTTTTCGAGCGGTTCCGTTTTCCAGGTCAGCACGTCGGGTCTGCCGTCGACAAAACGCTGGTCCTCGGTAAGCCAGGTATACCACCGGGATCCCTTACCATAGGTTTCCTCGATCGGCCGGGTCCGGTAGGGAACCGGCCGGGAGGGATCGGAAACATAGCTCAGGAAGGCCCCGGAAGGGTTGGCTTCAGGGGGATCAAAGGAAAGGGTGCCATCGGCCCTGAGGTAGAGGTTCCGGGGCCTGGAGTCGGCCGGAGGCCAGCGGTCATACTGCATCCACCGGTCGGTGCCCGTCTGAAAACTTCGTACCATGGGAAAATCCCCGCTTCCTTCCCCCTTCAGGTAATAGGCGAACCAGGCTGCCTGAATCTCCCTGCGGAAATAGTTCCCGGTCGGGGAATGAAATTCGATATTGCCCAGCCGGCTTCCGTCCCCGTTGGCCCATCCGCCATGGTTCCAGGGACCGATGACCAGGTGGTCCCGGTGGAAGCTGTCCCTTACGGCCAGGATCTTATAGGTTTCCTGCGGTCCGTAAAAATCCTCCTGGTCCCACCAGCCGGCAACGTTGAGGATGGGAACCCGGGGATAATCCAGTCTTCCCGCCAGGGCCTGGCGCTGCCAGAATGCATCATAATCAGGATGGGCCACATAATTATTCCAGGTCGGAACATGGCCATGAAAATAAAGCTTGTTCACATTGGAGAGGGGCCCCAGATTCAGATACCAGTCAAAAGTGTCATACTGCCCGAACTGGAACAGGGAATCGGTTTTGGCAGCTTCCTCCATGAAGGCATATTCCATACCGTAGCTCAGGCGGAAAGCGCCGTTGTGGTGGAAGTCGTCCCCGAGGAACATGTCCGCAGGGGTGGCCTGCTCCGAAACCGCACGGAGCGCGGGGTGGGGATCCAGTGCTCCCATCATGGTGGTCCAGCCATTGTAGGAGATCCCGTACATGCCCACTTTTCCGTTGTTGTTCCGGATATGGGAAAGCAGCCAGTCTATGGAATCATAAGTATCGGTGCTTTCATCGATCGCTTTCGGGTCTTTCTTGTCCCGGGTGAATCGCTGCATCTCGAACACCCCTTCGGAGCGGTATCTGCCGCGGATATCCTGGTATACGAAAATATACCCGTCCCGGGCCATGTCCCTGACGTAGGGGATGGTGGAAGGGGAAGGAATCCGGGCCACCCCATAAGGGGTCCGCTCCATCAGGAAAGGCAGGGGCGCTGTGGCATGGACCGGGGCATAGATCACGGTGTAAAGCTTCACCCCGTCCCGCATGGGGATCATGGCTTCCTGCCTTTGATAAACCAGGGAATCCTGTTGTCCGGAAGCGGGGAGGACGAACAGGCAGAAGCAGCAGGCGATCCATCCCGGGGAGGTTCGGATGGGAGTAGAGATCAGTTTCATCCCCTCAAAATACGGCGACAGATTGATTTGGGAAAGTTCAGATTTTGGCAGCAAGCCAGGCCATGGTGCTCATGCCGATCCCGATGGCCCGCTCGTCGATATTGAAAGTGGGGGTGTGCACCCCGGATCCGATCCCCGCTTCCCTGTTTCCGGTACCGAGGCGGAAAAAACAGGCCGGAATTTCCCGGGAATAGAATGCAAAATCCTCCGATCCCATGCGCATCGGGGTATCCTGGACCCGGGTTTCCCCCAGAAGGCCAGCCGCGAGTTCCCGGGCCCTGGAGGTCAGCTTTTCATCATTGTACAGGCAGGGATAACCCGGGGGGATCAGGATCTCGGCCTCGGCGCCCATTTCCCGGGCCCCGGATTGAACGATTCCCCGGATCAATTCATGGGCCCGGGTCCTCCATTCCTCATCCATGGCCCTGAAGGTTCCCATGAGCTTCACTTCAGACGGAATCACGTTGGTGGTATTCCCCCCGTTTATTGCGCAAATGGAAAGTACGGAGGGGGAGAAGGGGTCCCGGTCGCGGCTGATCACCTGCTGCAGACTGACCACGATCCGGGAGGCAGCCAGTATGAGGTCCGAAGTGAGATGGGGGGCAGCCGCATGCCCCCCCTTTCCCCGCAGCGTGATGTAAATTTCATCCGCGCTGGCCATATATTTTCCACCCCGGAATCCGAGGTTCCCGGTTTCCAGGTCGGGCTGGACATGCATGCCGAGGATGGCGGAGGGCCTGGGATCTGAAAGGGCTCCGTCCCGGATCATCAGGCTGGCGCCCCCCGGGGCCTTTTCTTCCCCCGGTTGAAAAATCAGTTTCACGGTTCCGGTCCAGGAACCGCGGAGCTCCTGAAGCATTTTAGCCGCTCCAAGCACACAGGAGGTATGGACATCATGCCCGCAGGCATGCATGACCCCGGGCTCGGTGGATTTGTAGGGGATTTCATTGGCCTCCGGGATGGGAAGTGCGTCCATGTCCGCCCGAAGGGCGACGATCCGGCGATCCGGGTCATTTCCCCGGATCAGGGCCACCACCCCTGTTCCGGCAACCCCGGTCCGCATCGGGATGTTCCAGCCTTGCAGTTTTTCCTGGATGAACGCGGAGGTCCGGTGTTCCTGGAAAGAAAGTTCGGGATGGGCATGGAGGTGTCTGCGGATCCCGATGAATTCCGGGGCCCAGGCTGCGGAAAGCGCTTCAATTTGGCTCGTGGATATCATTGGAGCTGTCGGGAGATGAATTGATCTGGTCCGGGACGGTGAAAACGCCCCCGGTGAAAAGTTTGCTGACCTGGTCCTGGAGGGGCGCCGCGTCCTCCCTGGTTCTGAAATCCCCCAGCCGGACCCTGAAGTAGGGATCCTGGTAGATGAGGTAGGTCCTGTATTGGGGAAATTCCCGGAGCATCTGCGCCTTCACTTCTTCGGCCTTGCTTCGGGAAGGGGTGATCATGGCTTCCACCCGGAAACCTTTCCGGTGGGTTGCGGCCTGGGTGTTATAATCGATCTGGGAGCGGATCAGCACCGCAAGCCGGGGGTCGGAATGAACGGTCACCGACCCTTCCTGGGCCCTCGCTCCCAGCGCCAACAGGCAGCAAAGGATGGTCAGGATGACCCCGGGCCGCCTGGCGGCCCCATGCATCACTGGTCTTTTCCGTGACAATGCTTGTATTTTTTTCCGCTGCCGCAGGGGCAGGGGTCGTTACGGCCCACCTTGGGGCCAACCCGGATCGGCTCCTTCTTCACCGGGGCATTGGTATCATAATAATCGTCGTCGTGTTCATAGGAATCCCCTCCCGCAGTGGCATAAGCCTCCTTGCGGGTCTTCATTCGGCTCATGTCCGTTTTTTCTTCATGGCCTTCCCGGATCTGGCCGTTGTTGTTATTTTCTGCCACCGGGATGCCGGCTTTGGTCAGGAAGGCAACAATTTCCTTGTTGGTATCGGTATTCATCACCCGGAACAAATTGAAGGCTTCAATCTTGTAGATCACGAGCGGATCCTTCTGTTCGTAGGACGCGCTCTGGACCGACTGCTTCAGGTCATCCATCTGGCGCAGGTGTTCCTTCCAGGATTCATCGATCAGGGCGAGGGTGATCCCCTTTTCAATGGAGGTGACCAGTTCAACCCCATTGGTTTCCACAATCTTCTTCAGCGGGGCAAGGACGTTGATCCCTTTCATCCCGTCGGTGAAGGGCACCGAGATGTTTTCAATTTTCCCTCCCTGCTCCCTGTAAATCTGCCGGATCACCGGGAAGGTCCGTTCCACCAGGCTTTTTTTCTTGCGCCCGTAACTTTCCATGGCCTCCCCGTAAAGCCGCTGGGCAATCGCTGCAACATCTTCTGACTCGAACTCTGCGGGCTGTATGGCGGTATCCATACCCAGGAACTTCATCACGTCCAGCCGGAACTCATCGAAGTTGTTGCTTTCCTTGTGGTTGAAGACCAGGTTCTCGGCTACATCGTAAAAAGAATTGTCCAGGTCGATGGAAATTCTTTCGCCGAACAGGGCATGATTGCGCCTGCCGTAAATGACGTTGCGCTGCAGGTTCATCACGTCATCATATTCCAGGAGCCGTTTCCGGATGCCGAAATTGTTCTCCTCTACTTTTTTCTGGGCCCTTTCGATGGACTTGGAGATCATGCTGTGCTGGATCACTTCCCCTTCCTTGTATCCCATCTTGTCCATCAGGGAGGCGATCCGGTCAGAACCGAACATCCGCATCAGGTCATCCTCGAGGGAAGCATAGAACTGCGAGGTCCCCGGATCCCCCTGCCTTCCGGCCCTTCCCCGGAGCTGGTTGTCCACCCTGCGGCTTTCATGCCGTTCGGTCCCGATGATGGCGAGTCCACCTGCCTCCTTCACCCCGGGACCCAGCTTGATATCCGTTCCGCGTCCGGCCATGTTGGTTGCGATGGTCACGTTTCCAGCCAGACCCGCTTCGGCCACGATCTGGGCTTCCCGCTGGTGTTGTTTGGCGTTCAGAACATTATGGGGGATCTTCTTCTGTGTCAGCATCCGGCTGAGCAGCTCGGAGACCTCGACCGATGTGGTGCCCACCAAAACAGGTCTTCCCGCAGTGCGGTACTTCTCGATCTGGTCGATGACGGCCCGGTATTTTTCCCTTTTGGTCTTGTAGACAAGGTCATGCTCGTCGCTCCGGACCATGGGCAGGTTGGTTGGAATGGAAACCACATCAAGCTTGTAGATCTCCCAGAACTCGGAGGATTCCGTGGAAGCCGTGCCCGTCATCCCGGCCAGCTTGTGGTACATCCGGAAATAATTCTGGAGGGTAATGGTGGCGAAGGTCTGGGTGGCTGCCTCCACCCGGACATTCTCCTTGGCTTCAATGGCCTGGTGCAGCCCGTCGGAATAACGCCTTCCTTCCAGGATACGTCCGGTCTGCTCATCGACGATCTTGACTTTTCCGTCCAGCACTACGTATTCCACATCTTTTTCAAAAAGAGTATAGGCCTTGAGCAGCTGCTGGACCGAATGGATGCGTTCGGATTTGATTGCGAAATCCTTGAGCAGACTGTCCTTCCCTGCCAGTTTCTCTTCGGCAGAAAGCCCGGATTTTTCGATCTCGGCAATGGAAGCTCCCACGTCGGGCATGATGAAGAAATCCGGGTCTTCCCCCGCCTGGGTGATCAGGTGGATTCCCTTGTCGGTAAGGTCCACCGTGTTGTTTTTCTCGTCGATGGTGAAATATAGCTCCTCATCTACAAAAGGCATGTCCTTTTGCTGGTCTGCCATGTAATGGTTTTCCGCTTTTTGCAGGACCACCTTGCGGCCCGGTTCGCTGAGGTATTTGATCAGGGCGCTGTATTTGGGAAGACCCCGGAACGCCCGGTACAGGGATAGGCCGCCGCTTTTGGCGTCTTCATGGCCCTCTGCTATGGCTTTTTTGGCATCGTTCACCAGGTTGTTCACCACCTTTTTCTGGATGTCCACCAGCTTCTGGATCCGGGGCTTCAGCTCCAGGAATTGCTGTTCATCGCCCTTGGGTACCGGCCCTGAAATGATCAGGGGGGTCCGGGCATCATCGATCAGGACGCTGTCCACCTCATCGACCATGGCATAATGGTGTCCCCGCTGCACCATCTCCTCCGGGGAGTGCACCATATTGTCCCGGAGGTAGTCGAATCCGAATTCGTTGTTGGTTCCGTAAATGATATCAGCCTGGTAGGCCTGGCGGCGCTGGGGGGAGCTGGGTTCATGCTTGTCGATGCAGTCCACGGTCAGCCCCAGAAACTCGAAAATGGGGCCGTTCCATTCCTGGTCCCTTCGGGCCAGGTATTCGTTTACGGTCACGATATGAACCCCTTCTCCGGAAAGTGCGTTGAGATAGGCAGGCAGGGTGGAAACCAGGGTTTTTCCTTCCCCGGTGGCCATTTCCGCGATTTTACCCTGGTGGAGGACGGCGCCCCCGATCAGTTGCACGTCGTAATGGACCATGTTCCAGGTGACCTGGCCTCCGGCAGCCATCCAGTGATTGAGGTAGATGGCCTGGTCTCCCTCGATCCGGACATAATCCTTCCCTTTTGCAGCCAGGTCCCGGTCCAGGTCGGTTGCAGTCACCCGGATTTCCAGGTTTTCCTTGAACCGCCTGGCTGTTTCCTTTACGACCGCAAAGGCCTTGGGAAGAAGCTGGTCCAGGATCTCTTCCAGGTTTTCGTTCCGCTCTTTTTTCAGGGCATCGATCAGGTGGTAGGAAGCCTCCTTTTCCTGGAGGGCCGCATCAGGATGGGAATCGGCCTCCAGCTGGGCCTGGCGGATTTTTTCGTCAGTTTCGGAGAGGTGCTCCCGGATCCGGGTCCTGAAACCGGCCGTATGGGCCCTCAGTTCATCGTCCGAAACCCCGTCCAGGGCCGCAAACTCCTGCTTCGCCTCCTCCACGAGGGGTAAAATTGCCTTGATATCCTTCGCGGATTTATCTCCTCCGAATAATTTGGATATGAAACCTACCATGATGGATCCCTTCCTTGAATAGTGAATCTTTGGCCCGCCGGGCCTCCGGTTACAAGTCAAATAACATGCTCGAAAAACACCCCTGTCAGGCTGTCAGCCTGACAGGGATCCGAACCCCGCAAAATTAAGCATTCCGGCTCAGCAAGGGGCAGGGAGTCCGGTCAGGCTGAGGCGGCGGCCAGGGAAGGGGAATTCCCAGTCTGGGTCTTTTTCCGGTTCCGCATGAAAAGCACCAGGCCGGCGAAGGCGAAAATCAGGATCAGGGGAATTATATTGGTGATTTTCAGGATGTCCGGTCCGGCATGGGACCGGGCCAGGTTATAGGTAGCCTGCATGGCCGGGTCGGTGGAAGCCTGGTAAGTCTTCAGGTTGGCCCCCGCGGGGAGATATTTCATCATGATCTGGTCGAATTTCCCGCCCATGATCCAGGTATAGATTGCAACTGCGAACATCCCGATCCCTCCCATCAGGTTCAGGCCCAGGGCCCCGGACCTGGGAATATATTCCGCCACGAATCCGATCATGCAGGGCCAGAAAAAGGCCACTCCCAGCCCAAATACGATGGCGGCGAGAAAAATGAAATTGCCTTGCACATGGATCATCAGGTAAATGCCCAGAGCCGACAATATGGCGGACATCAGCAGCACCCCCTCGGGAGCCAGCCGGTGTACAAAAGGGCTTGCGAAAGCACGTCCCAGCACCTGGATACCGGCCACCAGGGTCAGGATGAGCAGGGAATTTTCGGTCACGGTCTTAAAAAGCACGTCGGTCCACTGGTTGGTGAACAGTTCGGTAATGGCCGTTCCGAACATGCAAAGGAACATGAAGATGAAAAGGGGACCCAGGACGGCACCAAACATTTGTTTGGTGCTGACCCCTGAAGCCACCCTTTCGGTCACCGGCACCGGCTGTTTGAGGAAAAGGTATCCATAGATCAGGGTGGGGATGATCATCAGGCTGACCTGGACCTGCCAGTCCGCTCCCCAACCCACCACCGTGAACAACTTGACGATCAGGGTTCCCAGGACAATGCCGCCCGGGAACCAGAGATGGAAATAATGGAGCCGGGTTGTTTTGTTTTCAGGATACAGGGTGGCCACCAGGGGATTGCAGGCGGCTTCCACGGTGCCATTGGCCAGGCCGATGAAAAGCGTGGAGATATACAGGCTCCAGAATCCGTTAGAGAAAACAGTGAACAGGATCCCGACCAAATGAAGGATGAATGCGATGAGCAAAAGGCGTTTGATCCCGATGGCATCCACGATCATTCCCCCGATCACCACGGCGATCGGAAACCCCCAAAATGCAGTGGCCACGATCGCGGCCAGTTGTTTTTCGTCCAGGTGGAATTCAACGCCGAGCTGGTTGATAATACCGGCCCTGATCCCGAAAGAAAGGGAAGTGACCAGTAAGGCCAGGCAGCTGGCTACGAAAAGTTTGTTGCGCTGTACAACCGGAGGCATATGGAGGATTTAGGTCTCGTTAAAACGATGAAGGCTTTGGCAAAGCCGCGGCAATTTTTAAAAATAAGGCTTTAGTTTCAGAATTTCACCGAAAACAGGCGGATTGGAGAATGGCCTGGCAATGGGGAATGGCGATATCGGTAGCCCCGATTTTGAATTTTGAAAACGGGCCCCCGGCCGAAAGGGCCCTTCAGCAGGCCAATTGTTTGGAAAATTTTGCTTTTATTAACTTAGTTTTAAAACCCGATCAAATCAATGGCATGAGCCAGGGAAAACTGAAAATGGGCATGATAGGGGGCGGCAGGGATGCCTTCATTGGCAAGGTCCACCGGATGGCCGCTGCCCTGGATGGGGAAATCGGGCTGGTCTGCGGGGCCTTCAGCGCGACTCCTGAAAAATCCAGGCTTTCGGGAAAGGATCTCGGACTCCCGGAGCGCAGGGTTTACGGATCTTTTCAGGAAATGATCCAGGCAGAAGCCGGCCTTCCGGCAGGGGAACGAATGGATTTTGTTTCCATCGTCACGCCCAACCACATGCATTTCGAACCGGCACGAATGGCCCTGGAACATGGATTTGACGTGGTGATGGACAAGCCGATGACCTTTGATCTCACCCAGGCCCTGGAGCTTCAAAAGATGGTGGAGCGCACCGGCTTGTTATTTTGCCTGACCCATACCTATACCGGGTACCCCATGGTCAAGGAGGCCAGGCAGCTCCTCGCGGAGGGCCGCCTGGGCAGGATCCGGAAAGTTTATGTGGAATATCCCCAGGGTTGGCTCAGCACCTCTTTGGAACAAACCCACCAGAAGCAGGCGGAATGGAGAACGGACCCCGGGCGCAGCGGGATGGGGGGATGCCTGGGGGATATCGGTACCCATGCCGCTAACCTGGCAGAATATGTCACGGGTCTCCGCATCACCGAACTTTGCGGGGATATCCGGATGGTCGTGGAGGGGAGGAGGCTGGACGATGATGTGGCCATCCTGCTCCGGTTCGATGGCGGGGCCAGCGGAGTGCTGATGGCCACCCAGGTTGCCGCAGGTGAAGAGAACAATATCCGCATCCGGATCTATGGAGAAAAAGGCGGCCTGGAATGGCAGCAGGCTGATGCCAATACCCTATGGGTCAAATGGCTGGACCGGCCCGTGGAAATGCTGAGGACGGGGGGCCCCGGGATTGCTTCCAGAGCCGCCCACAATACCCGGGTGCCCGCAGGTCACCCGGAAGGATACCTGGAAGCTTTTGCAAACCTTTACCGGAATTTCGCCTACTGTCTGAAAGCCCGGAAAGAGGGGATCAGCCCGGGTCCCGAATGGATGGATTTCCCCGGAGTGGGGGAAGGGGTCAGGGGGATGCTTTTTATTGAAAAGGCGATCGAGTCCGGGAAAAGCAGGGAAAAATGGATTGCCATGGATGATGGTGATTTTTTTCGGAAAGGTTCCAAAAACCAATAATCTTCCAGCATGAAAACGATCAAGGGTCCCGGCATTTTCCTGGCCCAGTTCATGGCAGACCAGTCCCCCTTCGAGCAACTCCAGTCCATTTGCCGCTGGGCGGCCGGTCTGGGATTCAAGGGGGTTCAGATTCCTACCTGGGACCCCCGATGCATCGACCTGAAACGGGCGGCTGAAAGCCAGACCTATGCCGAGGAAATCAGGGGGATTGTGCAGGGGGAGGGATTGCAGATCACCGAATTATCCACCCACCTGCAGGGCCAGCTCGTTGCCGTGCACCCTGCCTACAACGACCTTTTCGACGGGTTCGCCCCGGAAAGCCTCCGGGGTAATCCGGCCGGCCGGACCGCCTGGGCGGTGGATCAACTGAAATTTGCCGCCCGGGCCAGCCAGCGCCTGGGTTTGAATGCCCATGCCAGCTTCACCGGAGCCCTGCTTTGGCCGACGGTTTATCCCTGGCCCCAGCGTCCTTCAGGGCTCGTGGAAACCGGTTTCAGGGAACTCGGCCGGAGGTGGAAACCCATCCTGGATGAGTTTGACCGTTGTGGGGTGGATCTTTGTTTCGAAGTCCATCCCGGGGAAGATGTGCATGACGGAGTCACCTTCGAGCGTTTCCTGGATCATGTCGGTCTCCATCCCAGGGCCTGCATCCTGTATGACCCGAGCCATTTCGTACTGCAATGCCTGGATTACCTCCAGTTCATTGATTTTTATCATGACCGGATCCGGATGTTCCATGTGAAGGATGCGGAGTTCC
>JANWKA010000138.1 GCA_025451655.1 Chitinophagaceae bacterium
GTGCCCAGGACTGGATTCGAACCAGCACACCGTTACCGGCGCTGCGACCTGAACACAGTGCGTCTACCAATTTCGCCACCTGGGCATTCAGGGATTTTGAGGAAGGCAAATGTAAAGATTATTCCGGTTCCCCTACACGGGTACATTGAATTCCCTCAGGGCCTCATTCAGGGAAGTTTTCAGGTCGGTTGAAGCCTTCCGGGTCCCGATGATCAGGGCACAGGCCACCTGGTATTCCCCGGCTGGAAATTTTTTGGGGAAGGTTCCGGGGATCACCACGCTTCGGGGCGGAATCCGTCCTTTGTATTCCCGGGGTTCGGGATGGCTGACATCGATGATCCGGGTGGATTTGGTGAGTACTACATTGGCTCCCAGGACTGCTTCCTTTTCCACAATCACCCCTTCCACCACGATCGCCCGGGACCCGATGAAGCAATTATCCTCAATGATCACCGGGCTGGCCTGGAGCGGCTCCAGGACGCCCCCGATCCCGACCCCGCCGCTCAGGTGAACCTGGGACCCGATCTGGGCGCAGGATCCTACCGTCGCCCAGGTGTCCACCATCGTGCCTTCCCCGATATAGGCCCCGATGTTCACGTAGGAAGGCATCAGGATCGAGTTTTTACCGATAAAGGAACCATAACGGGCCACGGCATGGGGAACGACCCGGACCCCCTTTTCTGCATATCCCGTTTTCAATTTCATCTTGTCATGAAATTCGAATGGAGGAAGCTCAATCGTCTCGGACTTTCTGATCCCGAAATATAAAAGGATGCCTTTTTTAACCCATTCGTTGACTGTCCAGCCAGACTTTCCCGGAGAGGCAGTCCTCAGTTCTCCACGGTCCAGCCCTTCCATAAGCTGTTCCACGGCCTGGCTATATTGAGTTTGGCGGAGCAAATCCCGGTTTTCCCAGGCCTTCTCTATCTGCTCCCTGATTTCCATTCCGGTAATGCGATTTATGCAAACATAATTCATTCCCCGATTTTCTCCGGATGGGGAATCCGGGTCCGGGGCGTACTTTTGAGCCATTCCCAGGGGATGAAAATAGGATTTGACGCAAAAAGGGCATACCATAACGGAACCGGTCTGGGGCATTACAGCCGCAACCTGATCCGGGCTGTTTCCACCTATTTTCCGGAGCATGAATATTTTCTGTTCACTCCCTCCGTTACGGGCCGGTTTGACCTTCAGGGTAAAAGGCAGCTCCATCCGGAAACACCCGGCTCCTTTTTCGGAAAAAAGCTTCCGGGCCTCTGGAGGTCCCGGTGGATCCTCCGGGATCTGGAGCGAAGCCGTATCGACCTCTACCATGGCTTAAGCCATGAAATCCCCCTGGGGATCGGGCGAGCCGGAGTTAAATCCGTGGTCACCATCCACGACCTGATCCATGAACGGTTCCCGGCACTTTATTCCCGGGCGGATGTCCTGATCTACCGGAAAAAATTCCGTCACGCCTGCGCCCATGCAGACCGGATCATCGCTGTGAGCCAGCAAACCATGCGGGATATCCGGGACTTTTACGGGGTGTCTCCTGAAAAAGTGGAGGTGGTATACCAATCAGCCCACCCGCGGTTTGAGGAGTCTTGCTCTCCGGAGGCCACTGAAAAGGTCCGGGAGAAGTATCAGCTTCCCTCCCGGTACCTTTTATATGTGGGCAGTATCATTCCCCGCAAGAACCTTCTGGGCCTTTGCCGGGCCCTGCACCGCCTGGATGGAAGCCTTGATATTCCCCTGGCCGTGATCGGCCGGGGAAAGGATTACCGCAGGCAAGTGGAGGATTACCTTATCGCCAATCAGATGAAGGAACGGGTAATTTGGCTGAGCCAGGCGGATGGACCGGGGCTGGAAGATTTTCCTGCCCTCTACCAGGGCGCCCTGGCACTGGTCTACCCCTCCCTATTCGAAGGCTTCGGGATTCCGATCCTGGAAGCCCTCTGGAGCGGGCTTCCCGTGATCACTTCCACAGGATCCTGTTTTTCGGAAACTGCGGGTGAAGCTGCACTTTATGTAGAACCCGGAAGGGATCAGGATCTGGCCGAAGCCATCTGGCAGGTCTGCTCAGATGAGGGGCTCCGGACCCGGATGAAGGAGGAGGGCCTCAGGCAGGCCCTGAAATTCAGCCCCGCAACCGCAGCAAAACGCCTGATGCAGGTTTACCAGGGCCTGGTTCACCCCGAAAAATAATAGGACCCATGGATTCCTTTGAAAAAGATCTTGCAGAGTGCCTGAAGGTGCTGGAAAAGGGAGGACTCATCCTTTATCCTACCGATACCATTTGGGGGATTGGATGTGATGCGACCAATCGAAGGGCGGTGTCAAGGATTTTTGACCTGAAAGGAAGGGAGCCGGGAAAGAGCCTCATCATCCTGGTGGAAGATTTCAGTCAGATTGAAAAATATGTGCTTGAAGTGCCTCCCCATGTAAAGGATTATGTGCTGAAGGCCACCCGGCCCTTGACTGTAATTTATAATGGAGCCCGGAACCTTCCTCCAAAGCTGGTTGCCCAGGATGGTTCCATTGCCATCCGCCTGGTCCGGGATCCTTTTTGCCAGGCCCTGGTCCTGGGACTCGGTAAACCCATTGTTTCCACATCGGCCAATCCCAGCGGCAAATCCACTCCTTCGGATTTTTCCGAAATCCGCCCGGAAATCGTCCGGGGGGTCGATTACCGGGTCCATTACCGCAGGGGACGGACCGGAGGGGCCATGCCCTCGACCCTGGTGCGTTTCGACCCGGCCGGGAACCTGCAGGTCATCCGGCCCTGACCGCACCGGTCTGCTGCAAAAATTCAGTTAATTTTGCGCCTAATTCAATTTCCATGTCCCTGATTTTCACAGAGAAGGAACAAGAATTGCTCCGGCTCATCGCCGGGGTAGCCGAAGGTCTGAACCAACCTGCTTTCCTGGTCGGAGGATTCGTGCGGGACCGGCTGCTTGGAAGGGCCAGCAAGGATATGGATATCGTTTGCCAGGGGGACGGGATCCTGCTGGCTGAAAAAGTGGCGGAAAGGCTGGGGCCCGGTAATGACCCGGTGATCTTTCGCAATTTCGGGACGGCCCAGGTCAGGACCCCGGGGCTGGACATTGAGTTTGTGGGAGCCCGCAAGGAAAGCTACAATCCTGACTCCCGCAAACCCAGTGTGATCACCGGCACCCTGGAGGAGGATATGGACCGCAGGGATTTCACGATCAACACCCTGGCAGTGGACCTGGGCAAGGATTCACATTTCACCATCCTGGACCGTTTCGGCGGATTGAAGGACCTGGACGCCGGTTTGATCCGGACCCCTCTGGCACCCCAGCAGGCCTTCCAGGATGATCCCCTTCGGATGATGCGTGCCGCAAGGTTCGCGGCCCAGTTGCATTTCAGGATCCACGAGAATGCCCTGAAAGCCATGGAGCAGGAACGGGAGCGGATCCGGATCGTATCCCAGGAACGGATCACTGATGAGCTCAACCGGATCATTGCGAGCCCGAAGCCATCGGTTGGCCTGGATATCCTGTTTCGGACCGGCCTCCTCCAGATCATTTTCCCCCAGATGACCGACCTGGCCGGGGTGGAGTTGATGGAAGGGAAGGGCCATAAGGATAATTTTTACCATACCCTCCAGGTGCTGGACAACATCAGCCTGCATACCGACAACCTCTGGCTTCGCTGGGCGGCGGTGCTTCACGATATCGCCAAGCCGGTCACAAAGAAATTCGAGCCGGGGCATGGCTGGACCTTCCACGGTCATGACGCAGTAGGGGGAAAAATGGTCCCCAGGATCTTCGCCAGGCTCAAACTCCCCCAGCACGAACCCATGCGGTTTGTGCGCCGGTTGGTGGAACTCCACCTGCGGCCCATCAGCCTTTCCAGGGAGGACATCACCGATTCGGCGATGCGCAGGCTTCTTTTCGATGCGGGTGATGAAATTGACGCGCTGATGACACTTTGTGAAGCCGACATTACCTCCAAGAACGAGATGAAAGTCCGCCGATACCGGCAAAATTTCGACCTGGTCCGCAAAAGGCTGGCGGAGGTGGAGGAAAAAGACCGGATCCGCAACTGGCAGCCCCCGGTTTCCGGGGAACTGATTATGGAAACCTTTGGAATTCCGCCTGGAAAACAGGTGGGGGATCTGAAAAATGCCATCCGGGAAGCCATACTGGACGGGCAGATCGGGAATAATTTTGAGGAAGCATTCGCATTCATGGTCCGCAAAGCCCGGGAATTTGAGCTGCATCCGGTAAATCAGGCATGAGAGTTGGATGAGGGAGGGTCGGACGTTTTGCCCCATTGCAATGCATCCCCGGAAAATGCAGTTCAAAAAAACTTATTTATTTTGCTCTTAATATCCAATTGCATATCATTACATTTCCCCTTTTTTCCTTTAAAATTTAAATATGCCGGTTTTCAGGTTCAGGATTTACTGGGAAGAGGACGATACCATTTACAGGGATGTGGTCATTACCGGGGACCAGAGTTTCCGGCAATTCCATGAGGCCATCCTGACCGCTTTCGAATTCGATAAAAAACACCAATCCGCATTTTACAAAAGCAATGATCACTGGCAGAAGGGCAGGGCGATCCTGCTGGAACCGGATGATGAATTCCGGGAGAAACCTCCCCTTTTCATGGAAGAGACTACCATTGCCTCCCTCGTGACCAAGCCCAATCAGAAATTCGTTTACATCTATGATTTCGCAAAGAACTGGACTTTCCAGGTGGAACTGATCGGTCTGTCCCGGGAAATTAATCAGAAGCTTCAGTATCCCGCCTGCATCCGCAGGGAAGGCCTGCCTCCGGCACAATACGGTACCCGCGGACTGGTCAATGAAAAACTGGTGGAAATCGAAGAAAAATACGACCTGGCCAGTGACAACCTGGGAGAGGAAGGTTTTGGGGAGGAAGGGGAGGAAGCAGAGGAGGGTCAGGAGGAAGAAAAGGAATCCCCAGGGGAAGACCCCAGCCAGGACCAGGAATTGATCTGATTCCATGCCACCCAAACTGGTCATCCTTTCCGGGCCCACCGCGGTAGGGAAAACCGCATTATCGGCTTCCGTCGCCCGCCTGCTTCAGACCCGGATCATTTCAGCCGATTCCCGCCAGTGTTACCGGGAGCTCCGGATCGGTACGGCAAAACCGCCCCGGTCCCTTCTGGAAGAAATCCCGCACTATTTCATCAATTCCCATTCCATCCTCCACCCGGTCAACGCTGCGGATTTTGAATTCCTTTCCCTGGGCTATGCCCGTGACATTTTCCGCTATCGGCCCGCGGGCGTCGTTTGCGGAGGGACCGGCCTGTATATCAAAGCCCTTTGCGAAGGGTTCGATGCAATACCCGCGGTGGATCCGGCGCTTAAGGAAAAAGTCGAGGGGGATTACCGGAGCCTGGGCCTGGGCTGGCTCCAGCAGGAGGTCCGCACCAGGGACCCGGAATTTTTCGCTTCCTCCGACATTCAAAATCCCAGAAGACTACTCCGGGCACTTGAAGTGAGTCTTTCCACCGGCAGGCCCTATAGCGCCTTCAGGACAGGGAAAAAGGCCATCAGGCCTTTCTCCATGCTCCGGATCGCTTTGACCCTTCCCCCCGGGGAGCTTCGAAGCCGGATTTACGGACGGGTCGACGCCATGATGGGCCAGGGTTTGAGGGAGGAATGCGAAAGCCTGTTGCCTTTCCGGGATCAGCTGCCCCTGAAAACCCTGGGTTACCGGGAAATCTTTGCCAGCCTGGAGGGGACCTGCACCCTGGAGGAGGCCGTGGACCGGATCAAGATCAATACCTGGCAATATGCGCGCAGGCAGATGACCTGGTTGCGGAACCAGCAGGACTGGATCTGGATGGACCCCCGGGAGGAGGAAAAATGCCTCCGGGTCGTCCGGGAATTCACGGAATGACTCCGGGATTCAGAACTTGAATCCGACGGTCATGAGCATGTTGTTCGCCCCCGTGGTGATCCGGGCCGGAGCCGGGGAATTCTGGGCCACCAGGTAGGGCTGGTCGATATTATAGAGGTTACCGTAAACATAGGTCAGGTCTGCGAACATGCCGTGGTTGCGGTAACCGATGCCCCCGCTGTAAAGCATCCTGGAGCCATCCACCGAAACGTCCCGGTAGGGGCTGCCGTAGTAGGCAAATCCGGCCCGAATGGCCAGCACATCGAATTTAAGCTCGGCTCCGACCCGGAAGTTGGAGGCTGCCTTGTACAGGTTCTGGATGGACGTGTTGAGGGCGTCGGACTGGGCAGCATCGGTGCCACTGAAATGGAAGGCAGCGTCCGCATAATTTACATACTCATAATCGGCCGTGATGAATCCGTGCTGGGCTTTCACATCCTCAGAACTCCCGAATACATAGGTCGCGCTCGCCACGGCCCTCCAGGGGGTGGTCAGGCTGTAGGAATATTGGCCAGGGTAACCGCCCTGTATATCTTCGGTGGTGTTGGTCAGGGTCCCCTGGTCCTTGGTCACCGTGGTCATGGAGGTCGAATAGGTGTCGTTCATGGAATAAATAGTAGGGGTATGGAAGGCCAGCCCGAGGCGGAAAGCGTCATTCACCTTGTAGATGAGGCCCAGTTTTCCGTTGATGCCGATCCCGTCGGTGGAAAGAAAATTGCTAACCGAATAATAATTCAGGGGAGAGCTCTTATCGTTCAGGTTGGTTTCCTGGAAGGTCTGGGTGCTGTTGTATTTAATCGTTGGAATGTTCAGGCTCCCGCCGATATAAAAACGGTCGTTATAATTTCCGGCAATGCCCAGGGAAAGTTCATTCAAACCGCCGGAGCTGGAAATGGAATTTTCCTGTTTGATCCCGGAGCTCACCGGAACAATGCTTTCCCAATTTCCGGTCGGATGGTTGGTGCTGTCCACCTGGGGACCGATCAGGCCGGTATTGATGGCTTCGCTGGGACCGTAGGGATAATTCTGCTCCGCCCCCGTCACATCGGTCTGGCCCTGGAGTTGCTCCAGATAATTATCCGCGTAGGAAGTCTGGCTGTTGGTACCGGTGTAATAAATATTCCCGTTAAAATTGGCAAGCCGGTTGACGGAAATTCCAAACGTAATGTTCTTCCATCCGGCCTGGTCTGCCCCTGTCGGGTTGGAAGCAAAAATGATCCCCGCATTGGCGATATAGAAATTGCTCTTGGAGGCCGAAGCGGAGGTCCCCAGATAATTGCTCTGGTTGGAAGCACTCAGAAGACCCGGGGTGAAATCGAATTCGTTGGTTTTATACAATCCGATTCCCGCTGGATTTACGGAAAGGGAGGTCACATCGCCTCCCAGGGAACCCGCGGCGCCGCCGATGGCCTGCACCCGCGCGGTTCCTCCGGTGGTCAGCTGACTGTACCGGAGCGCATCTGCCTCGGTCTGGCCCTGGGCCATTTGACAAAAAGCTGCCGCAAGAAAAAGAGTGATGATTCTTTTATCCATAAATACCGAGGTTGGTGCTGTAGAATTCTTCGTTAGACAGCATTTTATCCGGGAGGGTTACCGGAACCTGTGGTCCGGGTCCTCTCCGGCGATCACCGGCGACTTCCGCCGGATGAAAAATGACCTCCTCCCTCTCCGCTGCTTCCGGAAGAAAACCGCGGGGAATAAGAGGAACTCCTGTAGGAGGGAGTGTAGGACCGGTACGCGGGAGTGACGGTCCTGTTCACGGTCGGCCGGACATTCCTGCCTGCAGGCAATTCGCCTGAGGTCGGGCGGAACGTACGCCTCGGTGTGTATCCCGGATAAATGGTCCGGTTGTTCTGCGGAGCGATGACGCCCTGCGGGAAAGTCCTTACGGTTGAACCCCCTGTGATTCGGGAACCATAAATGGTTCCTCCATACCCGGGAAGCGCAGCCCTGGAACCGGCACCATGCCGGGGACCATAGGCCGTGGAAGGAGCGGAATTATAATACAATCCATCCTTACCCCCCAGGTATCCGTATCCCCCGTAATAAGGAGAAAAATAGGGGTTGTACCCAAAATAGGGATTATAAAAACCGGAATAGAACGGGTAGCCAAAACCCAGACCGAAGGCAAGTCCCGGATATCCAAATCCGAACCCATAATCAAAACCCAAACCGGAATACATGGGGTATCCAAATCCATAAGGACTCATATAGGGATAAGACGGATAATAGGGCATGAAATAATCCGGATATGCCGCTACCGCCGGAGGATTATAGGAATTGCCGTTATCGTTGTAGGTGATGTAATTGCTGCTGTCCGAAGCACCCTGGATGGAAGAACTGCTGTATTGCCCGCCCCCGTAACCTGAAGTAGCCTGGCTGGCCGGGGAATAATAAACATCATCCGGGGTTTGTCCGGATTCGTAGACCGTCGTGCAGCCCCCGGCAAAAAGGGTGAGCGCGATTGCGGCTAACTTTATGTTGGGTGTCATGATACGGTATTTAAAGAACTGGCAAACATGAAATTACTACTTTTGTGCCACTTTTTAACCATAGGCTGTATACAAATATAGACTTAAAAAAAGGCCGATAGATTACCGTCCATAAATTTCTAATTTCATTCTAATTCGTGGCCATGAGTAAGGAAATTGTCAGCAGGGCAGCCGATTACAGCCAATGGTACAACGACCTGGTGATCAAGGGAGGCCTGGCTGATTATTCAGCCGTGAGGGGCTGCATGGTCATCAAGCCCTACGGGTTTTCCCTCTGGGAGCACATGAGGGATCAGCTGGACCGGATGTTCAAGGAAACCGGTCACCAAAACGCCTATTTCCCGATCTTCATCCCGAAAAGTTTTCTCAGCCGGGAAGCCGATCATGTGGAGGGCTTTGCCAAGGAGTGCGCGGTGGTGACCCACTACCGCCTCAAAACCGATCCCGCGGGCGGGGGATTGATCGTGGACCCCGATGCCAGGCTGGAAGAAGAGCTGATTGTAAGGCCCACCTCGGAAACCATCATCTGGAATACCTACAAGACCTGGATCCAGTCCTACAGGGACCTTCCGGTCCTCATCAACCAATGGGCCAACGTGGTGCGCTGGGAAATGCGGACCCGGCTTTTCCTCCGGACCTCGGAATTCCTATGGCAGGAGGGCCATACGGCCCATGCCACCTCAAAAGAAGCCATGGAGGAAACCCTCCGGATGCTGGAAATCTATGCCGGGTTCGTGGAGGAGTTCATGGCCATTCCGGTGATCCGGGGGGTTAAGACTCCATCGGAACGGTTCGCCGGCGCGGTGGAAACCTATTGCATCGAGACCCTGATGCAGGATGGAAAGGCCCTGCAGGCGGGGACCTCCCATTTTCTGGGCCAGAACTTCGCCAAAGCATTCGACGTGAAATTCCTGACCCGGGAAAACGCCCTGGAATATGTTTGGGCCACATCCTGGGGCGTTTCTACCCGCCTGGTGGGGGCCCTGGTCATGGCCCACGGGGATGATGACGGGCTGGTCATTCCACCCCGGATCGCCCCGATCCAGGTGGTGATCGTGCCGGTTTACCGGGGGGAGGATCAGAAAACCCCAATTGACCAGGAAGTGGGGCAAATCATCCTGAAGCTAAAAGCAGCCGGGATCCGGGTCAAATACGATGATTCCGATCATAACCGGCCTGGATGGAAGTTTGCAGAATATGAGATGAAGGGAGTTCCGGTCCGCCTGACCCTCGGTTCCAGGGATCTTTCCAGCCGGGTGGTCGAGGTCGTCCGTCGGGATACCCGTGAAAAAATGAGCTGGCCCCTGGAAGGGCTGGCTGCGGCCCTGGAGCAGTTGCTTGGCCAGATCCAGGAAAACCTGTTTTCAAAAGCCAGGACCTTTTTAACGGATCATATCACCCCGGCCGATGATATGGAGACCCTCACGGCCATCCTGGACGGAAAGGGGGGCTTTGTTTCCGCCCATTGGGACGGCAATCCCCAGACCGAAGAGAAGATCAAAGAGCTCACCAAAGCCACCATCCGGTGCATCCCCCTGGAGGCGGGTGGGGGAGAAGGGAAATGCGTGCTGACCGGCCGGCCTTCCGCCAGGCGGGTCCTTTTCGCCAGGGCTTATTGAACCTGGGTTGTTTGCCGGATTAAACCAATTCCCTAATTTGGGCCGGGTTCATGTATACCGCCTCCATATATTTCAGCGCCCTGAACTGGCTGCAGCACCATATGCTGACCTGCCTGTTCCGCAAGATCTTCCATATCGACTGTCCGGGGTGCGGATTTCAGCGTTCTGTCCTGGAGTTGCTCCGGGGAAATTTTTCCCTGAGTTTCCATTTATATCCGGCCACAGTGCCCATTTTTTTCCTGATGGGATTTACGGGCCTCCACCTGATGCTGAATTTCCGCAATGGCGCCCTGATCATTAAATACGGTTACCTTTTAACCGGGGCCCTGATCCTGGTCACCTATATTCTTAAACTCATCTCCCAACATCTGCTTTGATGGAACCATACCAGTCCACCCCGGAACCCAGACTCCAACAAGCCCTCCCTAATGCATCTGCGGTCCTTGTCCTGGGGATCCTTTCCATAATTCTTTGTTGCTGCTATGGCAGCGGCGGGATCCTGGGCATTGTCAGCCTGGTTCTGGCATCGCGGGACGAAAAGCTTTACCAGGCCGATCCCGGGAGATTTCAGCCAGGGTCTATCAAGAACCTCCGGGCTGGTAAAGTTTGTTCGATCGTCGGGCTTTGCCTTTGCGCCATTTATCTTTTGCTGATCATCATCATCATCCTCAATTTCGGTTTCGATTCCCTGACCCATCCCGGACTCCTCCAGGAAAGGCTCAACCAATGGAGGACGACCTGAATCCTCCAGGCCCGCATCCTTCCCGGGCTTCGCCCGCATGCCCAGAAAATCCCGGAAATCCTGACTTTCCCGGGACCACCGATATTTTTCCGTTACCCCGGAATAGCCTATTTTTCAACCTAAAAAACCCTGCCTGAACCATAATCTATGAAGGCACAAGTGAAACTGGAATTGAGGAAAATCAGGGACCTGGGAGATAATATCAGCGATACCTTCCTTTTCATCCGGATGCATGCGGGGAGCCTGATCCGGAACTATTTTACCATTTGCGGCATTTTCATCCTGGTTGTCGCGACCGGAGCCGCCCTGATGGGGCATGACTTCAGCAGGCTGATCAATTTTTATAGTCTGACCGGCCTTCCTCCCACCGGCTCCAATTTCCTGGTCAAAGTGATCTTCTTCGGGGTGATCCCGGGGTGGTTCGCCCTGGTCGCGGTGGGGGTGATGGTCAATTCCTACATGCTTTGCTATGACTCCCAGCCGGGGATTCCCCGCCCATCCACCGTCTGGAAAGTATTCCGGAAGTTCTATTTCAGGGTGCTGCTCAGCTCCATTCCCGTTTCCTTCCTGATCCTCGCCGGGACCCTGTTTTGCATCGTTCCCGGCATCTACCTGAGCGTGGTGCTGACCAATTACATCTGCATTACGGTGATTGAGGATGTCTCCCTGGGGACCATGTTCAACCGGTGTTTCACCCTCATCCGCACCAGCCTTTGGTCCTCCCTTGCCATCTACCTGATTATTTACCTGATCGCAGCACTGGTGGAGCTGATCCCCTTTGGGATCCTGGCGGTCACCATGCTGGTGCTGAGCTCCAGGGACCATCCCGTGATCGCAGGGCTGATGCTTTCGGCCCTCAGCTTCTTCCGGTTGCTGTTTTATGTACTTCCCATGATCTCGGTTTCCCTGAATTATTTCACCCTGACTGAAAGGGTGGACGGCCTCGGCCTGATCCGCAGGAAACTCCAGGCCGGAAGCTGACCGCCAGAGCTGGTATGGGTGTGAGGGACAAAAGGCATTAAAATCAAAAAATCCGGATCAGGTTGATTTATAATATTTTGTATATTTTTTGAAATATAATTTAGTAATTTTGCTGTTTGTAAGGATAAATGTATAATTTAGGTACCCCCAAATTATCCTATGGAGACCATTCGGGCCATTATTGTTGAAGACGAGCCCAAAAACGTCGATATACTCACCAATATCCTGGAGAAATACTGTCAGGACGTGGAAGTGGTGGGGGTGGCCAATAGCGTCAGGGAAGGGGTTAAACTGATCAATTCCACTCCCCCCGACGTACTTTTCCTGGATATCGAGATGCCCCCCCAAAAAGGCTTTGAGGTCCTGGAAATGCTCCCGACCATCAATTTCGATGTCATTTTCATCACCGCTTACCAGGAATATGCCCTTCAGGCCATTAAATTCGCGGCCCTGGACTACCTGCTGAAGCCCCTGAAGGTGAGCGAGGTGAAAACCGCCCTGGAAAAAGTGCGCAAGCACCGCCAGAATTCCAGCCATGGCGCAGGACCCAATGAATTGGCTACCGTCCTCAAGGATTATCTCAAGAGCAAGGACAATAATTTCTCCAAGATTGTCATCCCGGTCAATGACGGATACAATGTGGTGGATCTGAAGGAAATCCTGTATTGCGAGGCCCTGGACAGCTATACCAAGATCCAGCTCACCCGCAATACCAATCACGTAATCAGTAAATCCCTGAAGGAATATGAGGAAATGCTGGGGGATAAGGGCTTTTTCAGGGTACACAAATCATTCCTGATCAATATGCACCATATCACCAAGATCATTAAGGGTCTCGGAGCAGCGGTGATCATGTCCGACCAGATGAACATTCCCATTTCCTCCCGCAAAAAGGAAGAATTCTTCAATAAACTCAAGGAATTCATGAATATCTGACCCGGTTTCAGGCATTCTCCCCTTTCTTCTGGCCAGTTGGTCTTTCCCCCCGAAATCGGATTCAGGGTCTTCCCCTGGGAGATAATATGACCTTCCGGATTTCCTTTACCCCTCGTTTCTTTACGTTTACTGACAATTTATTAACATTTACCAAATTGAAGGTTTCCTAGAATAATAACACAATATTTTTGTATAGGTTTTTCATAGGATATGGTTATCTTTTTAATCATGGGGGCTGCTGTCTAGCAGCCCCTCCTTTTTATGCCCAAATGAAAGCCCCGGCTTTCGCCAGGGCTTTCCGGGATGCATTCACCTGTGATCCCGCATTTTCCCCAACAGGATTACCTGGAGGGGTTTTTGATATTGTTCAAACCGTAATAGAAGACGCCGTCCTGGTCGGGATAGATCCCTTCCACCTGCACATTGCCGCTCTGCTTTTCAATCGCTGATCTGAGGCTAGCCACATCTGTTACCGGGTAATTGCCCACCTTGGTGATGATGAAACCCGGCTGCATGTCGGTCTGTTCCCGTATGATTCCGCTCCCGATATTTTGCACCTGGACTCCTCCGCTGATTCCGAGCTTGGAGGCCTGGGCCGGGGAAAGGGTTTGGAAATTCGCTCCCAGTTCGTCCAATATGGTGGTCCTCACGATCCCCGTGTTTCCGTTTTTGTTGCGCAGGGTGATATTGAGGGACTCTTTATCTCCACCGCGGAGGAAGGTGACGTTCACCCGGTCCCCCGGACGGTAACCTGCAATAAGTTCCATCAGTTCTGGTTCCGTATTGACATCAACCCCGTTGACGGAGAGGATCACATCCCCGGCCTTCATTCCCGCTGCGGCTGCGCCGCCTCCAGGTTCCACGCCCATGATCTGGACCCCCTTTTCAGGCATCGGGTTGGTGAGGGAGGCCCGGTAAGCCGGATTTTCCAGGTTGGGGAGGGAAACTCCCAGAAAAGCCCGTTGGACGGTTCCGTATTTTAAAAGATCATTAACGGCTTTTTTGACCAGGTTGACCGGGATGGCATAGGCATAGCCGGCATAAGACCCGGTTGGGGATGCGATCGCAGAGGTGATTCCGATCAGTTGCCCCTCGGTATTGACCAGGGCCCCGCCGCTGTTCCCCGGGTTTACTGCGGCATCCGTCTGGATGAAGGACTCCACGGGATTGACTCCATCGTCATTCACTCCGATATCCCTGGATTTCGCACTCACGATGCCCGCGGTTACGGTGGTCTCCAGGTTCAGCGGATATCCTACGGCCAGCACCCACTGGCCGACCTTCACGTCATCCGAATTGCCAAAAATGATATAGGGAAGATGACTGGCGTGGATCTTCAAAAGCGCCAGGTCCGTATTCGGATCCCGGCCAATCACCCGGGCGGTATAGGTATCCCGGTTGTTGAGGGTGACCGTGACGGTATCGGCTCCGTCCACCACATGGTTGCAGGTTACGATATAACCGTCATCGGAGACCAGCACCCCGGAACCGGCAGCCTGCTGCCCCGGAATATAATATCTTCCTCCCCCGTGCCCGAAGAACTGGGAAAAAGGGTCGTTGTCCCCGAACAGATCACCGAAAGGCTGGTGGGGCATGTTATTGGAAATTTCCTTGGGTCTCGTCTTGGTCCGGATATGAACCGTGGCCGGGCTGGCGATTCCTGCCGCCTCTTCGAAATCGGCAGGGCCTGCGGATGCAGATGGTCCAGAATAACTGACATAATTTACGGGCACTTTGGCCAGAACCGGAACGCCTGCATCAGGTTTCCCTTTGAACTGGCTGTATAAAAAAACACTACCCAATGCAGTGGCCGCGCTGATCAGCACGGTCGCGGCGATGTTTTTAATTTTCATGGTTTCTTTTTTTTCTGTAACAACAAATTTAACGCCGGGAAAAATATTTCAAATCGCGCCGTTTTTACTTTAACAATAATTTAGGCAGAACACTCCGGATCAATCAAAACCGGGTCTGCAGGGATTCCAGGAATCCCATGGTGCTGACCCCGTCGGCCCAGTCCTGGAGCCCAGGCTCCTGGCTGGAGCCGAATGCAATCCCGTCCCTGCCCACGATGCACTGGAGGTCCTGCCGCTCTTTGGAAAGGATCCCGGGGTTCCCGGCTCCCAGGTAAAACTGGTAGTGCAGAACCCCGATCGGGGAAAATGGAGATGGGTCTTCCACCAGGAGCAAATGGGGGCGGGACATAAATGGGGTCCGGTTCAGCAGGAAGACGGCCAGACGGTAATCCAGATTATTGCGATACCGGTGGTGATCTGCCAGGAATGCAAAGGGGGATGTAGATTCCAGCAGGGGAAGGAAATCGTATCCCTCAGGCACCCAGATCTGGGTGACGCTGCGGCATCCCATCCCGAAATAAAGGAGGATGTCCCTTGAAAGGCCTTCCAGTTCCTCAGGGGATTCCCTGCCGCTAACCAGGGCTACCGAGGTCCGGTTCCTCCGGATCAGGCTCGGCCGGGAGGAAAAATAATATTCGAAGTAACGGGCCGAGCCATCACTTCCGGTGGCGATATAGGCATCACACCCCGGAAGCGGGCCGCCGGTGGTAATCCAGCCTTCCAGTCCAGGCTCCCATTGCAGAAGCAGGGAAAGGATTTGGCCCCAGAGCAACTCGTCCTTATGGGAAAATTTGATCCGCATCCGGTACCCGCTCAAAAAGACGCAGAGGAAATCATGGAAACCCACCAGCGGAATATTTCCTGCCATCACCAGGCCTATGGTCCGGTTCTGTTTTTCAGGTTCCAGGAAGGGAAACCCGGAGACCCATTCCCGAAGCAATCCGGGATCCAGGAACCGCCTGCAGATCTGTCGGACCGCGTGATCGACGAAAGGTTCGATGAACCAGGGGTTGGCAAAACCGGCCCGGGCGACCGCATCCTTCCATTCAGGATCTTTTGAGGACAGATAGGCCCCCAGCCTTTCCATCAAAAGGAGCCTTCTTTCCAGGGGGATCAGGGGCACAAAAAATGGTTTAAACGATAAAAGCGTTTATTTTTGTCCTGCAAATTTACCCTTAGCTTTCAAACCGGACCGAAAATGGCCATAAAGATCACTGATGAATGCATCAATTGCGGAGCCTGTGAACCAGAATGCCCCAATAATGCCATATATGAGGGTGGGGTAGAATGGGCGATTGCGGACGGAACGACCGTAAAAGGCGAGTTCACCCTGCTGGATGGCACCCAGGTGGATGCCAGCCAGCGGATGCCCCCGGTCAGCACCGATATTTATTATATCACTCCGAATAAGTGTACCGAATGCCAGGGCTTCCATGAGGAGCCCCAATGTGCTGCCGTTTGCCCGGTGGATTGCTGTGTTCCGGATGAAATGTACCGGGAAACCGTGGAAGAGTTGCTGGGCAAAAAGGAGAAGCTCCATATGTGACCCGCCTCCCCTCGGTCGTCCAACCAGATCGATTCAACAAACCCCCATTCCGTGAAGTTATACTGGCTTTTGCTTTCCTCGACCCTGGTTGGGGCCGGATGTTCCTCCCCCTCAGGAAAGGGTGCCGGCACCGGCGGGGATTCGGCGAAAAACAACCTGCTGGCGGCGGATCTCGCATTTTCTGCATTGTCCGCGAGCCATGGCCAACAGTATGCCTATATGCGGTACATGGCGGACAAGGGGGTGCTGCTCCGGCCCAGCCATGACCCGATGAAGGAATCCATGGTCCGTCTTTTCATACAGATGATGGATACCAGTAAAAGTTCGATGACCTGGCAGCCCACCGACGGGGAAGTGTCCGCCGGCGGGGATCTCGGCTACACCTACGGGGTTTATACTTACCGGAAGAGGGATTCCCTGGTCCAGGGCACTTATGTAACGGTCTGGAAAAAAGATCCGGAGGGCCGGTGGAAAGCCGTGCTCCAGTCCGGAAACCCGGGTCTGGCTCCTATCCATCCTGCCCCATGATTGCAATCCGCATCCCCTTATGAGCATTCCTGTCGCCCTGATGGCCGGAGGGTATTCCGGGGAATCCGTGATCTCTGTCCAGAGCGCCGCCCTGATCCGGGCCCATCTTGACCCCGGAGAATTCGAAGTCTATACGATCCTGGTCACCCGGGGGTCCTGGTCCTGGCAATCTCCTGAGGGAAACCAGGTCGAGGTGGACCGGAATGATTTTTCCCTCCCTTACCGGGGCAGGACCATCCGTTTCAAGGCCGTGTTCATCGCCATTCATGGCACCCCGGGAGAGGACGGCAGGCTTCAGGGATACCTGGACATGCTTTCCATCCCCTATACCGGTTGCGGCGTGGTCACCTCCTCCCTGACCTTCAACAAGAGCTTCTGCAACCAGGTGGTGAAAAGTTTCGGAGTTGTTGAGGTGGCCGATTCCGTCCACCTGCACCGCGGAAACGCCTGTGATTGCGATGCCATTATTGCCCGGACCGGCCTTCCCTGCTTTGTAAAGCCCAACGAGGGCGGATCCAGCATCGGGATGTCCCGGGTGAACCGCGCAGGGGACCTTCCCGGGGCCCTGGAAAAAGCCTTCAGGGAGGATGACCAGTTGATCGTGGAGCATTTCATCAGCGGAAGAGAGTTCACCTGTGGAATTTATCGTTCCGGAGGGAAACTGGTCGTCCTTCCTGTGACTGAGATCATTTCCAACAACGAGTTTTTCGACTATGAGGCCAAATATACCCCGGGCAAATCCCGGGAAATCACCCCGGCTGAAGCTCCCCGGGAAGTCCTGGATAAAATATCTTCCGCATCCAGGGAGTTATATATCCGGCTGGATTGCAGGGGCATTGTCCGCATTGACTTTATCCTGCGGGGGGAGGACGGGATCCTGTTCTTCCTGGAGGCCAACACCATGCCCGGCCAGTCGGAGAACAGCCTGGTTCCCCAACAGGTTAGAGCCAGCGGCAGGACCCTGGAAGCTTTTTACGGAAACCTGATCCGGGAATGCCTTTCGCCATCCCGGGCCGCTTTTGATTAACTTGCGCCCTGATCCTCCTGGCATGTTTAAACGACTGACCGCACAGCCTTTCTGGGTGAATTTACTCGCCGCCATTGCCCTGGTGTTTTTCATCGGATTTCTGTTTTTCGTTTCCCTGGGTTTTATCACCAGGCACGGGGATACCGTCCAGGTCCCCGAGGTGGAAGGAAAAAGCGTGGGGGATGCCCGGACCCTTCTGGAAGCCGGAGGATTCCGGGTGGTCATCCAGGATTCCCTGTATACCGACAGCCTTCCCGCCCTTACGGTACTCAGACAGTCTCCCCCTCCTGATGCCCAGGTTAAGGTCAACCGCACGGTGTTTCTCACCATCAACAAGGTCCAGCCCCCGATGGTTGCCATGCCGAACCTAATCAGTTATTCTTTCCGCAGCGCCGTAATGACCCTGGAAAGTGAACGGCTGGTGATGGGCGATACCCTGTACCGCGCAGATTTCGCCAAGAACACGGTCCTGGATCAGCTATATCACGGACAGCCCATCGCTCCGGGAACCCTGATCCCCGAAGGGAGCCAGATCAGCCTGGTCCTGGCCAATGGCGTTGGGGACACTCCGATGCCGGTCCCGGATCTTATCGGAAAGACCCTGGACCAGGCAAAAAATGACCTTTCCACCGCGGGCCTTTCGCTGGGCGCCGTCCTGTTCAACGGTCCGATCACCGATACGGCTACCGCCGTGGTGTTCCGACAGGTTCCTTCACAGGCCTCTGACCAGGGCCAGCCCAATTCCATTCATCCCGGAGAAAGCGTGGATCTTTGGGTTACCCAGTCTGCCCCTGCCTCCGATACCACCTCCCGCGGGGGCCAATACTAAGGGTACATGATCAAGGGACTCCTTTGCATCCTGGCCGCCATCTCCACGGCATTTGCTGCCATGGCCCAGGAAAAACTGGTGCCACTTCGCGAGAACCGGATGGTGAGGGACCATACCACGGCCATTACCCGGGCAATTGCACGCACCGCCTCAGGCTCCCTTCCCTTCTTCGATGATTTTTCTCATCCCGGACCGTTTCCGGATTCTTCCCGCTGGATGGATAGCGAGGTCATTGTCAACACGGGGGAGGGGTGGATGCCTCCGGATATCGGGGTGGCTACCTTCGACGGATTGAACGGCTCCGGGCTGCCCTATGGGACCAACGGGTTCGGGAAAGCCGACAGCCTCACTTCAAGACCCCTTGACCTGGGCACCCTGAGCCCCGCCGACTCCATCTACCTGAGTTTCTTCTATCAACCCCAGGGACTTGGTTTCCCCCCGGCCCCTCCCGATTCGCTGATGATTTTTTTCCTGGGCCGGGACAGTGTCTGGTATGAACAATGGGGGGTCGCCGGACCGGATACCCTGGCTCCATTCCGCCAGGTAATGATCCCGGTGACCGATCCGAAATATTTTTTCTCCGGATTTCAGTTCCGGTTCATCAACGATGCCGATTACCGGGACGCGGACAACTGGCAGGTCGATTATGTGCGTATGGGCTCCGGAAGATCTGCGACCGATACGGTGCTCAACGATGTGGCTTTCGCAGGTCCCGCGACCGGTTTGCTCAGGAACTACACCCGCATGCCCTGGAGGCAATTTGCCGCCAACCCTGCCACGGAAACCACTCCCAGCCTGAAGGTTCCCGTAAATAACTCCTGGAATTCCCGCCAGGCCGACGCAATCAGCCTTTCGGGAACCGAACTTTATTCCGGGACCCTGCTTTCCGCTCCGGTCTCTCTTCCCCTCAGCCTGGCAGCCCTGCAGCAGCAGGACACCGTGACCTTCCCGGTCTTTCCGCTGAATTTCACGCCCGCCTCCCCAACGGATCCGGTGGATATTGCTATGGAATACCAGATTTCAACGGGCCCAGGGGATCCCAAAAGCAATGATACCCTGGTCATCCAGCAGCCATTCGGCAACGAAATGGCCTATGATGATGGCAGCGCAGAACTGGGTTATGAGCTGGTGGGAAGCGGCGCGGAACTGGCCTATGATTTCACCCTGAACCGGCCCGATACCCTGAGGGCGGTAGAGATCAGTTTTATCCAGACGGGGACCTCCTATACCGGGGACCTTTTTTCAATCAAGGTCTGGAAGGGGATCAACCTGACCGGTGGATCTGCTCCCGACAGCCTGGTGGGAGAACAGGATTTCCTCGAACCCGCATTTGTGGATTCGGTGAACGGTTTTCTGACCTGTGTCCTGGATACCCCGGTCGTCCTTCCTGCAGGAAAGTTTTATGTCGGAACCTACCAGCTATATGACCAGGGGGTTGAAATCGGCCTGGATATGAACGATAATTCCAGCGCCCATTTGCATTACAAGGTTCCCTCCTCCACCCAGTGGTGGCCTTCCGGCTTCCCCGGTGCCCTCATGCTCCGCCCTGTTTTCGGAAGGGACACGGTGGTTAGATCCGACACCATTGCAGTGCCTCAAATGATTAACTTTGCATTGTATCCCAATCCCACCACCGGTCCCCTTTATGTCCGGATGGCCAGTTACCGGAACGCATTATACACCATCACGGATTATACCGGGAGAATGCTCGTGGAGGGGAAGCTGGGCCCCGGACCGATCGACGTTTCAAGGCTGGCGGGAGGACTTTACCTGTTCACGGTCTTCGATGCGTCCCGGGAGATCCTGGAATCGGTAAAATTTGTGAAACTCTGAAATCGATAAAACATGGATGAAATCACCGCAGAAGAACTGAAAAAAAGGATGGATGGGGGAGAGATCCTTCACCTGGTGGACGTCAGGGAACCCCTGGAACACCAGGAGTACAACATCGGGGGGATCCTTCTGCCCCTGGGGCAGATCCGGGCCCTGGACGTGGATCCCATAGAAGGTCTGAAAGAGGAAGAAGTGATTTGTTACTGCCGCAGCGGCAACCGCAGCGGCCAGGCCTGCCAGATCCTGGATTCCCTGGGATATTCACGGACCAGGAACCTCCGGGGAGGCCTGCTTTACTGGCAGCAGCAATTCGGGAAAGGGAATTAACCCCTCAGCCATTCAGGCGCTTCAGGGGATGGGCCTCGGTGTTGAAAATCACCCGGTCGAAATTCAGGGCATGATCTCCAGCGAAGATCAGGTAAGCATATTTCAGGGTTTCTGCGAGAAAGAAGCTGTCCATGGTATCCTCCAGGGTCATGTTACGGACATCCTTCACCGCTGCGTAACCCGCATCCGTTCTGCAATACCGCTGGATGCTTTCGAACATGGTTCGGGCCATCCTGAGGTATTGCTCCCCGTGGGTATAGTGATAAAGATAATAGCAGGACTCCAGGTTTTCGGGACGCAACTCATAGACCGGATCCAGGATCTTCATGCTGGAATAATCCAGGCTTTCCGGCTCGATTCCGGCGAGCTGCCACATCCTGAAATTGTTTGCCTGGAGGGCCCGGGCATCCCTCAAATCGCCTCCCAGGCAAAGGGTCCCTGCGAAGAAAGCATCCAGGGCACCGGTGTAAGTCCCGGTAATTTTTCCGTTTTTCATCTCTGCATGGCCATACCAGAGGCCGCCGAAACGGGTATCTGCAAGCCAACGGTTGATGGATTTCAATGAACTGTCCCAGGCCCTCCTGCAATCGGGGTCCCGGAATAATATGGCGCTTTTCAGCAGGTATTCGTAATAGGAATCCGTGCCCCCTCCGATGCTGCTTTCCGTCGAGGTCCAGTGGCCCGTCCGGACATTGATTCCGGATCCGACCAGGCCTGTTTCGGGTGACCTCCTGTGGTATAGGGCCATCATAGCCTTCTTGGCCATCCGGTAATACCCGGAATCCCCGGTCAGGCGGGTGAGGGTGCCGTATTCCAGGAGCATGGTCCCGACTTCCGCGGGATTGCTCCCGGGATCCCGGGTGGCCCCGGTGCGGAGGTTCACGAAGCGGTAAGGCATCCCGGTGGGGGAAGCGAATGCAGGGGCTAGCCTTGAGGCGAGATCCACCGCCTTGCGCAGGAAGCCGCTGTCCCCATCCAATTCGAAAGCGGAAAGCAGGCCCCCGAGCTCCCGGATCGTGGTCTCAAAATTGGAAACGAAAAAATCCTGGTTAAAATCCAGGCTGTCCAGGATCAGTTTCTTCGCGGAATCGGCCTGCCGGCGCAGGCCCATCAGGATCATGGTATCGAATCCGTCCACCGGCGTCATCAGCAAGGAATGGCGGTTCCAGTCATGCCCCTGGCGGCTGAGCGGCATGAGTTCATCGTGGCCCCAGGCATATTTTACGTAACCGTCCCAGCTGTGGAGGAAGGCGGCCTTCACTTCGGCCGCCATGGCATGGCGGTCCACGACGCTATCCGGGGAGGAGCCCCGGGTCAGTGAAGCGGACTGGTGGCAGGAGGCGAGGACCCATAGCAGGCCCGGGATCAGGAGGAGTATTGGGGCTGGAATTCTGGACATGAGCAGGAATTGGCCAGGAAAGATAATCCCTGACGGCCTCCGCTGCAAATGGGAGGAGCAACGAATTACAATATTTTTAACCCTCATGCGTTAATTCCTTAATGGTTTTCTTCTTACTTTCAACCACGCTTTCAACCGCTGAATGAGCCTGTCATTCATTTTCCCGGTATATCTGTTTAAATCAAACCTGATTTCATGATTGCTTTATTGCTCCAGATCCAGGACACTGCTGGAAGGATGGGGGATTCCCTGAGCCGGATGGCCATTAACGCCCCCTCGGGTCCCCCCCAGAAGATCAGCCTGGTCGACCTGCTGGTGAAGGGAGGCGTGCTTATGGTCCCGCTGGGCGTCCTTTCCCTGATCACCGTTTTTGTTTTCGTCGAACGGTATATCGCCATCAAGAAGGCCAGCAGGATCGAGGAGAATTTCATGAACATGATCCGGGACCATATCACCAACGGCAATGTCTCAGCAGCACGTTCGCTGGCCAAAAACACCAACAATCCGGCGGCCCGGATGATCGAAAAGGGGATCCAGCGCATCGGAAAACCGATCGATGCCATTGAAAAATCCATGGAGAACGTCGGTAAGCTGGAGCTTTATAAAATGGAACGCAACATGGTGATCCTTTCCCTGATGGCGGCCGTTGCGCCCATGGTGGGATTTCTGGGAACCATTGCCGGGATGATTGAAATGTTTTTTAATATTTCCATCACCTCGGACATTACCCTGGGTACGATCGCAGGAGGGATCTATGTCAAGATGATCACTTCCGCTACCGGGCTCATCATCGGGGTTTGCGCCTATGTGGGATACAGCTACCTCAATACCCAGATCAACAAGGTGGTGAACAAGATGGAATCCGCATCCTCCGAATTCATTGATATCCTGCAGGAACCGATAAGATGAACATCCGGAAAAACCGATATGACCACACGCAGGTGGAAAGCTCAGCCCTGAACGATATCCTGTTCATTTTCCTGTTGTTCTTCCTGATTGTTTCCACCCTGGCCAACCCAAACGTGATCAAGGTTACCCTTCCCAACGCCAAAAGCAACACCAAATCCAAACAGACTGTGGTGGTGTCCATCAACAGGGACCACCAGTTTTTCGTCGGAAACAATCCGGTTCCCGAGGACCAGCTGAAGCAGGCCCTCGCTCCGAAGATCGCCAGTGAATCGGTAGATGCCACTATCGTGGTCAATGCAGACAAATCGGTCCCGATCGAGTACGTGGTGGATGTCATGGAAGTGGCCCATGAACTCAATGCCAAGGTAGTGCTCGCGACAGCCCATCCCAATCCCTGATCCTTTCAGCCGTTCCTCCAGGCCCGGATCATCCGGTCCTTCCCCTGCAGGTCCTTCCTCAGATCCGTTTTCCATCCCCTTTCCTCAAAAAGACCCGCGGTTTCCGGGCCAAGAGATTCATTGATCTCGACAAATACCGAACCGCCGGGAGCAAGCTTTTGTTCCGCCAGGCGGAGGATGGAACGGTAGAAAACCAGGGGGTCCTCCGGGGGCGCGAAAAGGGCGTCCCCGGGCTCGAAGTTCAGCACGTGGGGAGCCATGTCCTCCGCTTCGGAGGGGGATATATAGGGCGGGTTGCTCACCACCAGGTCCAAAACAGGAAGGCTGCTGTCCTCGGCAGGGTCCAGCAAATTGGCCCGGATGGCCCGGACCGGCAATTCCAGGGACCGGGAGTTGGATTGGGTCAGGGCAATGGCCGCTGCACTGCAATCGGTCGCTATCACCAGGGCACCGGGGAACCGTTGCTTCAGGGCTATGGCGATGCAGCCACTCCCGGTGCCCAGGTCAACGATCGTTCCGGGAGGGTCAGGCAACCCCGAGCCATGGGCGGTGATCCATTCCACCAATTCCCCGGTTTCCGGCCGGGGAATCAGCACGGATGGATCCACCTTCAGGTCCAGGCCCAGGAAGGGGGCATGTCCCAGGACGTATTGCACCGGACGGTAGCCAGCCAATTCCCGGAGCATCCGTTCCAGTTCCTGTTGGTCCGGGGCTGGAATTTCACCATCCCCACGGCTGATCCGGCGGGTGGGGCTCATTCCGGTCACTTCCCTGAAAACCAGGTCAGCGATGGCACCTGCTTCCCCGGCGGGATAGATGGCATTCAGTTCCTGGATGAATTTCCTGAAATATTCCCTGAGCTGCATGGAAGAGCAGGCTGGATCGGAGCCCCGGACAATATAGCCCAAAATGGATAAATTTGAAGGCGGGAAATCGTTTTGCTTTCCCGCCGGAAGGACCCATGGATGATGATGAACAGCTGATGTCCCGTTGTATCCAGATTGCCGGAAACTCCCGCGGCATGGTCGCGCCCAATCCCATGGTCGGTGCCCTCCTGGTGCATCAGGGAAGGATCATCGCCGAGGGAGTCCACCGCAAATTCGGGGGACCGCACGCGGAGGCCGATTGCCTCCTGCGGGCGGAAGGGTCCCCCGGAGCGATGATCCGTTCCTCCACGCTTTATGTAAACCTGGAACCCTGTTCACACCAGGGGAAAACCCCTCCCTGTGCTGACCTGATCCTTGAAAATGGCATCCCGGAAGTGGTGATCGGTACCGAGGACCCCTTCGAACTGGTCAGCGGGAGGGGAATCCGCAGGCTGCGTGAAGGCGGGGTCAGGGTCCGTTCAGGCATTCTGGCGGGTGAATGCCGGCAGTTGAATATCCGGTTCTTCACCTTCCATGAAAAGAAAAGGCCCTACATCATCCTGAAATGGGCGCGAAGCAGGGACGGTTTTATTTCCCGAAAGGATGGGAGCCCGGTGAAACTGACCCATGAGCTCGCGGACCGGGTGGTCCATAAATGGCGGAGCGAAGAATCCGCAATTCTTATCGGTGCCGGGACGCTGCGATCGGATCAGCCACGCCTGACCAACCGCCTCTGGACCGGCACCAGTCCGGTCCGGGTCATCCTGGGACGGAAAGCGGAGTCCCTGAAGGGATCTTCCCTGGAGGGGGGCGGCCCACCGATTCTTTTCTTCAACTGCGAAAAAAGCGGAAGGGCTGACGGGGTGGAATGGATCCGGGTCCGGGAAGGGGTTTCCCCGCTCCCCCAGCTCATGGAAGCCTTGCATTTCCGCGGCATCAGTTCGGTTCTCGTGGAGGGAGGTGCGACCCTGCTCGGTATGATCCTCTCGGAAGGATGCTGGGATGAGGCCCGGGTCATCACCGCCCCGGTTTGGCTGGAAGAGGGAACCAGGGAACCCCAACTGAAAGGATCCCGGATGATCCGGGAATATGATCTGGGGCAGGACCTGGTCACGGAATTTGCCCCGGCCTGATTTTTCTTTTCTGACCGGTCAACTGACGGTGAACCTCGGGCTTACGGTTTTTGGGCTTCCATCCTGGGGATAACGGTAAAACCCTTCGGAAGTTTTCACCCCCAGGCAACCCGCCTGAACCATGCTGACCAGCAGGGGACAGGGAGCGTAGCGGGAATCCCCGAAACCTTCCTGGAGCACCCGGAGGATGGAAAGACAGGTGTCCAGCCCGATGAAATCGGCGAGCTGCAGGGGACCCATGGGATGGGCCATGCCGAGTTTCATGATGGTATCGATTTGTTCCACCCCACCCACGTTTTCCTCCAGGGCATATACCGCTTCGTTGATCATCGGCATGAGGATCCGGTTGGCAATAAAGCCAGGATAATCCCTGACCACGCAGGGGGTTTTCCCCAGGGATCCGGTGAGGGCAATGATCCGGTCCGTGGTATCTGGACTTGTCCGGTAGCCGTTGATGATCTCCACCAGTTTCATGACCGCAACGGGATTCATAAAATGCATGCCGATGACCTGGGCGGGCCTGAGGGTAACTGCCGCAATGCGGGTGATGGAAATGGATGAGGTGTTCGTGGCCAGGATGGCCCCAGAGGGACTGAACTGGTCCAGTTGCCTGAAAAGATTCAGCTTCACTTCGGTGTTTTCCGTGGCCGCCTCAATGACCAGGTCCGCATCTGCCACCGCCCGGTCAAGCTGGGCCCGGGTGGCCAGGCGGGAAAGGGCTTCGGTTTTTTGATCCGGGCTGATCCCCTGTTTGGCCACCTGCCGGTCCAGGTTCCGGGAAATGGTTTCAAAGGCCCGGGAAAGGGCGGCATCCGAAACGTCCGTAAGGGTTACCTGGTATCCGGCGGTGGAAAATACCTGGGCGATCCCCAGGCCCATGGTTCCCGCCCCTACCACAGCAATCCGTTGCATATCTGGTTTTTAACCGGTTGATCCCTTACTGGTTCTTGAAATCGCCCCGCTTCCAGGCATCGATAAACTCCTGCCAGGCCACCGGGTTGAAAATATTCAGGGGAGGAGTTTGGCCATTATAGTAATAGGCCTTGGCCCGCTGGTTGAAATAATTATTCACGGCCTCCTGGGGGCTTGCGGGAACGGTGAGGCGAAGGGCCTTCAGGGAAGCTGCCTCGGTGTTTTTCCGAGCGATCTCATACTGGTCATCGGGGAATTTCCAGTGGGTGAAAGCGTATTCAAACTCGTACTTGCTCGGATAAGGCCGGATGATGGTCACCGGGAGGTAAAGGGTATCGCGGACCATCAGCTGGATCATGGAAAAATGGGATCCTTTCAGGTTCAGGGGGATCCGGACATCCTTGGACCGGAACCCTACCGCGCTGAAATGGATCACGTCCCCCTTGAAGGCGACGATGGAGAAAACCCCCTCCTCGTTGGACATGGTTCCGCGGGTCGTCCCCTGCACGGATATATCCACCCCAGGCACCGCCCTGAGGCTGTCGGCGGTCATGGTCACACCCGAAAATTCCACTACGGTGTCCTTCAGGGTCGCGAACTGGGCCTGGACCCTGAAAGGACATCCTGCGAGGCCCAAAAGGATTATCAGCTTCTTGAACCTTTTCATAACCTTTCAGGTCAAATATAGGGCCGGACCAGGGCCAGCACAAGTTACCGGGTAAAACCTGTCAAGCCCAAAGTTAAAGGATTCTGCCAACCCATCCTTCCGTCCATTCCATTTCCGAAAGGCCCGCAAGCCCCCAATTTACTGGTTAAATAGGCTATTTTTGCAACTGTTGAATCATCTTAACAGGAAATTACCATGGTCACGGAACAGCAGGTATTGCAGGCCCTTTCCCGGGTGCAGGAGCCAGACCTGAAAAAGGATCTGGTCACCCTTGGCATGGTCCGCGATATCCGCATCGCCCAGGATGATTTGTCGTTCACTGTGGTCCTGACCACCCCGGCCTGCCCCCTGAAGGAACTCATCCGAAACAAATGCATCCAGGCGATCCATGAAAACCTGGGGGATACCCTTACCGTCCGGGTAAGTCTGGTCTCCCGGGTGAACAGCGCCCGCCAGGGTCCTTCGACCGTATTGCCCGGGGTGAAAAACATCATTGCCGTAGCTTCAGGAAAGGGCGGGGTGGGGAAGTCCACCGTTGCAGCCAATCTCGCCCTGGCACTCGCCCAGGATGGAGCGTCCACCGGTTTGATGGATGCAGACATATACGGCCCGAGCGTACCCATGCTGTTCGGGGTCCGGGGACAAAGGCCGAAGATGACCCAGTCAGGGGGCAAGCCCAGAATCATTCCCCTGGACCGGTTCGGGATCCGGCTGCTTTCCATCGGACTGATGGTGGATGAAAACCAGGCCGTGGTCTGGAGAGGGCCCATGGCCAGCAGTGCCCTGAGGCAATTTGTCTCCGACGTGGACTGGGGGGCCCTGGACTATCTGATCATCGACCTTCCCCCGGGAACGGGAGATATCCATCTTACCCTGGTCCAGACGGTTCCCGTAACCGGGGCAGTGATCGTAACCACACCCCAACCCGTCGCGCTGGCCGATGCCCGAAAGGGGATCGCCATGTTCAGCACCGGAGCGATCCGGGTGCCGGTCCTGGGCCTGGTGGAAAACATGGCCTATTTTTCTCCTCCGGAGCACCCGGCGGAGCGCTATTACCTGTTCGGAAAAGAAGGCGGAAAACAATTGGCCGAAGAACTTGAAATTCCCCTGCTGGGACAGATCCCGTTCGTTCAGGGCATCCGGGAGGGCGGAGATCTGGGCGTTCCGGCAATGATGGGAGATGACCCCATATCCAGGCGGGCCTTCAGTGATTTCGCCGGAAAAGTGGCCCAGCAGGTCGCGATCCGGAATGCCCGCATGGCTCCCACCCAGGTCGTTGAAACAGCCCGCTGACTATGTATGTCCGTCCATATCACCAGGAAACAGACCCCGGGGTCATCCTGGATTTCATCCGGCAAAACCCTTTCGCCACGCTGGTTTCCGGATCCGGAAGCGGATACCCGCAGGCCAGTCATATCCCCATGGAACTGATCGGGGAGCCTGGGGGAGTTCTCCAGCTCATGGGACACCTGGCCAATGCCAACCCCCAGTTGGCTTCCCTTCGGGATTTTCCTTCCGTGCTGGCCATTTTCCTGGGCCCGGACAGCTATATTTCCGCCGGGTGGTACCCGGTTCCGGAAGTGGCCTCCACCTGGAATTACCTGGCTGTCCATGCCCAGGGAAGGATCTCCATCGTGGATTCCTCCACGACCCTGGAACATCTCAAAAGACTCACCCACCGCCATGAAAAGGGCCGGAAGGAACCCATGAGCGTAGACCGGATGGGGGAGGATTACCTCCAGAAAAACCTTTCGGCCATCACCGGGTTCCGCATCGAGGTTGAAAAGCTGGAAAATACCTATAAGCTCAGCCAGAACCAGAATGCCCAGACCCGCCGCCAGGTGATCGCGGAGCTGGAGCAGAGCCGAGACCCCGGCGCCTTGCAGATCGCTCGGGAAATGAACCGCAGGACCCCGGAACGGGACCTTTAAATCATGCAGCCATGGAGCCCATCGTCAATATTGCCCTGCAAATCCTTCCCTCCGCGCCAGGTAAAAATTCCTATGAACTCGTGGACAGAGCTATCGAAATCATCCGCGACTCCGGGGTGACTTACCGGGTCTGTCCTTTCGAAACCGTGATGGAGGGCCATTATCAGGAGCTGATGGAAGTTGCGGAAAAGGCTCAGGAGGCCTGTTTCGCCCAGGGTGCGGAGGAGATGCTGGTCTTTATCAAGATCCAGCGGCGCAGGGGAAGGGATGTGACCATCGGGGACAAGATGGAAAAATACGGTGGATGAGCGCCGGGATCCCGATGCAATCGACTGATTCAATCCTGATTTCTATATCATGACCCTCGATTCCCTGGTGCAACTGATCCGAAGCCGGAAGTCCTGCCTGATCGTGGGTCTGGACACCGAAGTCGAAAAGCTGCCCGGCCATTTAAAAAAAGCTCCGGACGGCGCCCTGTATTTCAACCAGCAAATCATCGATGCCACGGCAGACCTTTGCGTGGGATACAAAATCAATACTGCATTTTATGAAAGCAGGGGTATCCCCGGATGGGATTGCCTGGAAAAAACGCTCCGGCACATTCCGGAAGGCATGCTGCGGATCGCCGATGCCAAAAGAGGCGATATCGGCAACAGTTCCAGGCATTATGCCCGGGCTTTCTTTGGAACTTATGCTTTCGACGCGGTCACGGTCTCTCCCTACATGGGTGCCGACAGCATTGAACCTTTCCTGGATTACCCGGGAAAATGGACCATTCTTCTGGGGCTCACCTCGAATTCCGGTAGCCGGGATTTCCAGCTGAAGGAATGCGCCAGCGGGCCGCTATACCTTGAAGTGATCCGGAAAGCCACCGGCTGGGGCAGCCCGGACCAGTTGATGTTTGTGGCCGGAGCCACCCATCCGGTCCAGGTGGGAAAGATCCGGGAGGCGGCTCCCGATTATTTCCTGCTGATTCCTGGCATCGGGGCCCAGGGAGGGGATATCGAAAAGATCTCGAGGTTCGGAAGGAACCGTAACGGAGGGTTGCTATTCAATGTGTCCCGGAATATTATCTATGCCAGCGACGGCAGGGATTTCGGGGAACGTGCCCGTGAAGTGGCCCAGGGATATGTAAATCAGATGGGGCATTCCCTTCCGGAATGAGGACCCGGCAGGGAATTCCGTAATTTGATCACCGCACCAAGGAACACAGGATATGGCTCAGGACTTGTTTGAATCCCCGGATTATTTCCTGGTGGATGAATTGCTGACCGAAGAACACCGGATGATCCGGGGCCTGGTCCGCCAATGGGTCAAAAAAGAGGTCAGCCCGATCATCGAGGAGGCCTGCCAGAATGCCGTTTTCCCCAAACAGCTGATTCCCGGCCTGGCGAAACTGGGATGTTTTGGTCCCACGATCCCCGAAGCCTATGGTGGTGCCGGCCTGGACCAGATCGCCTATGGACTGATGATGCAGGAACTGGAGCGAGGGGACAGCGGGCTGCGCTCCACGGCTTCCGTCCAGGGTTCCCTGGTCATGTTTCCCATCTTCAGCTACGGCAGCGAACAGCAAAAGCAGAAGTATCTTCCGGGCCTGGCCCAGGGAGTCCGGATGGGCTGTTTCGGTCTGACCGAACCCGATCACGGATCCAACCCCGCCGGAATGCAGAGCCATTTCACCCCGGATGGAGACTGGGTGATCCTGAGCGGGTCCAAAATGTGGATTTCCAACGCCCCTTTCGCTGACCTTGCGGTGGTCTGGGCCAAAGATGAATCCGGGGAGATCCGTGGCCTGATCCTGGAACGGGGTATGCCCGGATTTTCAACACCTGAGACCAAGGGCAAATGGAGCCTTCGTGCCTCGGCAACCGGAGAACTGGTATTTGACCAGGTTCGGGTGCCGAAGGAAAATATCCTTCCCGGGGTGAAAGGTCTCAAAGGCCCCCTGAGCTGTCTGGACAGCGCCCGGTACGGCATCGCCTGGGGCACCATCGGGGCGGCCATGGATTGTTACGACACGGCCCTTCGGTATGCCCGGGAAAGGTCCCAGTTCGGCAAACCCATCGGAGGATTCCAGCTGATCCAGAAGAAACTTGCGGAGATGATCACCTCCATTACCATGGCCCAGTTGATGAACTGGAGGCTGGGCTCTCTGAAGAATGAGGGCAGGGCGACGGCAGCGCAGATCTCCATGGCCAAAAGAAACGGGTGTCAGACGGCAGCCCAGGTAGCGCGGGATGCCCGCCAGATCCTCGCTGCAATGGGCATCACCGGGGAATTCCCGGTGATGCGGCATATGATGAATATGGAAAGCGTGATGACCTATGAGGGCACCCATGAAATCCATCTGTTGATCACGGGAATGGACATTACCGGGATCAATGCATTCACCTGAAATAGGCTTCCGGGATCATGACGAAAAAAGTCTACCTGCTGGGTTTCATGGGTTCCGGGAAGACCTACTGGGGGGCCCGCTTATCCGAAAGACTGGGATTCCCCTACATTGACCTGGATGCGGCCCTGGTGGACCAGGAAGGCCTTACCGTGGCCAGGATATTCGAGTCCCGTGGAGAAACCTATTTCCGCCAGGTGGAAAGGGACCTGCTTCGTCGTCTTTCTGCAGGGGAATCCTTTGTCATGTCCTGCGGAGGCGGAACGCCCTGCTTTTTTGATAATATGGAATTCATGAAAGGGCAGGGCGCCACCATTTGGCTCGATCCAGGCCTGGAGCAACTGCTGGAAAGAATCCAGCGGAAAAAATCCAAAAGGCCCCTGGTGGCCTCTCTTTCCGGGGATGCCCTCCGCGAGTACGTGGTTTCCAAACTGGAAGAACGAAAGCCATTTTACAGCAGGGCAGCACACCGGGTGGATCCGGACCAGATGAATCCTGAAACCTTCACCGAACTTCTGGGTCATGCGTAAATCCTTCCTGGTCCAGGCTGCCATCCTTGGAGCCCTTGCTGTTATCGCAGGCGCTTTTGGAGCCCATGGTCTGAAATCCCTGGCAACCGCCGGTGAGCTGGAGATTTTTGAAACCGCGGTGCGTTACCAGTTCCTCCATGTTTTTGCCCTGGTTACCGCAGGAATCCTTTACCGGGAATTTCCTGGCCGGTGGATGTTGTTTTCCGGAAGATGCTTTTTCTACGGGATCCTTCTTTTTTCAGGATCCCTCTATCTGATCACCGGTCTGGAATTAAAAGCAGTTTCCATTCCCGTACTGGTCGGGATCCTCACCCCTATCGGAGGCTTGTTGCTGATTGCCGGATGGATCCTGGTGGCCATCGCCCTGATACGCTCCGGGGGCAGGTCTAGCCACTGACCAGTCCAGCCACCATAAAATACACCCCGCCCAGGGCAATCAGGATGCTGATGATCCAGAGTCCTTTTTTGCGCACCAGGATGGAAATGGCTGAAATCGCAATGGCGACCTGGAAAAAGGTGACTGCCTTGGAAATGATCAGGTGGACATGGAGATGGTGTTCTGCGGATTGTTGTTGCTCCAGGGCTTTTTTACTGATACCGGCTTGCTGGAGGCCATAACGGTTCAGGTTGTTGACCGCGAAACTGTCGGGGGGTTTTCCCAGGGCTTTCATCTGATCCATGCTGAGCCTGGCGATCTCTGCCTTGATCCCCTTGGCCTGATAATAGTTCCATTGGTCTGAGGAACGGATTTGGTCGATCACGGCTTCATTGGCATGGTGGCCGGCTATCAGGGCTGTGATTGCGGCGAGAACGGCCATCAGGGCAGTGGAAACCGCCACACCCATGCCCCATCGGCCTCCCTCCCGGGAATGCTCCCCGATCTGCTCGTGGAGGGATTCGGTTGGAACTTCCATTTCTTCCATAAATCCCGGGTTAACGGTTAAAAGTAGGGTTTTTCTTTTTTGGATGCATCCTCCCTGAGGTAACCTTTCCGGACCCCGCTGCAAACCTTTTTTTCAAGGCCAATCGTTCTGTATCTTCGCCCTTTGACCTATGGCCCATGACCCATCCAAGTCCGCTCCACGGGGGAAAAAAAGAATGAAGCGCTCCAAGGCGAATCCCGACACCCTGAGCCCGGACCTGAAACCCTCGGTGACCCTGCGGCAGTTTGTCCGGGATGAACGGACCCACAAGGTAACCGGGGTCCTGCTCCTGCTGATTGCGGTCTATCTTTTTATCGGGTTCACCTCCTATCTGTTCACCTGGAAGGAAGACCAGGCCCGGGTATTCGACCTCTCCTTCCGCATGCTTTTCACCAGGCAGGTAGCCGTAGATAACCTCCTGGGTATGCTGGGAGCCTTTCTTTCCCATCTGTTCTTTTACAAGGGGATCGGCATCGCCTCCTATTATTTCTGTTACCTTTTTTTCATTCTGGGAATCAACCAGATCAGCGGAAAAAGGATATTCAGGGTCTGGCGCAATATCCGTTATATCGTTTTCGGCGTGCTGTTTACCTCCACCCTGCTGGCCTTCCTGCTTCGCAGGGCCGGGTTTCCCGCAGGAGGAGCGATGGGCAATATGATCAGCGATTACCTGGAAAGCTTCCTGGGGAGACTCGGGACCAGCCTGCTGCTCGGGGCGGCCGGCGCCGCCTTCCTGATCTGGAGGTTCAACCTGGCCCTGAGGATCCCGAAGCGGGAAACCGCACCAGGAGATGGTCCCAAATTATTCCTGGAGGAGGATGCCCCCCTGGAACCGGAGGAAGAAGAACCCCTGCCCAGGGAAATCACTTACCTGCCGGACCCCGACCTGGATCAGGCTCACCTCGATTTGACCCTGGTTGAAAAAGCCCCCTCCCAGGAATACCCGGACCCCCGCTACCCGGCCCGTGGCGTTCCGGCCGCCACCGGGAAGCGGAAAGAACAGACTGCCGCGATCCCCCTGGAGATCCTGGAAAAACAGGGGCCGGGGGAACCCTCGCCGATGGCCCGGGAGGACCGGCCCCCTTCGGCCCAGGATCCCTATGAGCCCACACTCGACCTGAAAAGCTACCGGTACCCCCCGCTGGACCTGCTGGAAAACCATGGGAGTGACCGGATCGTGCAGGATACCGAAGAACTGGAAAACAACAAGGTTCAGATCATCACCACCCTGGGCAATTATGACATTGCAATCCAGAAGATCAGTGCCACCGTTGGACCTACCGTAACCTTATATGAGATCGTCCCTGCGGCAGGGGTCCGGATTTCCAGGATCAAGAACCTGGAAGATGATATCGCCCTCAGCCTGGCGGCCCTTGGAATCCGGATCATTGCCCCCATTCCCGGTAAGGGAACCATTGGAATCGAGGTGCCCAATGTGCGCAAGACCATCGTCTCCATGAGGACCCTGCTTTCCTCCGACCGGTTCCAGCAAAGCAAAATGAGCCTCCCGATCGCCATCGGCAAAAGGATCGACAATGAAAACTTCATTGTGGACCTGACCACCATGCCCCACCTGCTCATGGCCGGAGCCACCGGCCAGGGAAAATCCGTGGGCATCAATGCCATCCTGGTTTCCCTGCTTTACAAAAAGCACCCCTCCCAGCACAAGCTGGTCCTGGTGGATCCCAAAAAGGTGGAACTTTCCCTTTACAAGGTGATCGAAAAGCATTTCCTGGCCAAATTGCCCGGAGAGGAGGACGCGATCATCACCGACACCAAAAAAGTGATCTATACCCTCAATGCCCTTTGCATTGAAATGGATATCCGGTATGACCTGCTGAAAGAAGCTGGAACCCGCAACATCCGGGAATATAACGAGAAGTTCATCCACCGGAGGCTGAGCCCGGAGAAAGGCCACCGGTACCTCCCCTTCATCGTGCTGGTGATCGATGAGTTCGCGGACCTGATCATGACCGCCGGAAAAGAGATTGAAATGCCACTTGCCCGGCTGGCGCAGCTGGCGAGGGCGGTGGGGATCCACCTGATCATTGCCACCCAGCGTCCTTCCGTGAATATCATCACCGGAACGATCAAGGCGAATTTCCCCTGCCGGATCGCCTTCAAGGTGAGCTCCAAGGTGGATTCCCGGACAATCCTGGATTCAGGAGGATCCGAGCAGCTGATCGGAAAGGGAGACATGCTCATCGCCTATAATGGGGACCTGGTTCGGCTCCAGTGCGCCTTTGTGGATACCCCGGAAGTGGAACGCGTGGTGGATTTTATCGGAGCCCAGCAGGGGTACCCCGAGCCTTACCTGCTCCCCGAGTACATTGATGAAAAGGACCCTGAATGGAGGGACCTGACCATGCAGGAAAGGGATCCCCTCTTTGGAGATGCCGCCCGCGTGATTGTCCAGACCCAGTATGGCTCCACCTCCATGCTTCAAAGAAGGCTGAAGCTGGGATATAACCGGGCAGGAAGGCTGATGGACCAGCTGGAATCCGCGGGGATCGTGGGGCCGGGCCAGGGCAGCAAGCCTCGGGATGTCCTGGTCAAAACGGAATCAGAACTGGGTGGTTACCTTGGGGATTTGTCCTGAATGTTCAGGCCACCCAAAACGGTATGGATAGTGCAAGATTTTTGAAACCATGAAAAGCGGCATCACCTTCGGACTTTTGCTGGCCCTGGCCAGTACGCCCTGCCTGGCCCAGCAGAAACCCTCCTATGAGCAGAATGACCCTGCCGCCAAATCCTTGCTGGATGGAGTGAGCCGGGCTTACAAATCCTATCATTCGGTCAGCGCGGATTTCATCCTGAAAGTTCTTGGTCCAGACCTGAAACCGGTGGATTCCAAAAAAGGCTCCATCATTCTTCAGGGAACCCGGTACCGCATCACCCTGGACGACCAGGAACTTTACTGCGACGGGAAAACAACCTGGACCTATACCCGGGATGCCAACGAGGTGCAGGTAAACAACTATGAGGCGGACAACGGCACGATTACCCCATCCAGGCTGTTCACCAATTTCTACGACCGGGAATTCCTGTACCGGCTGAGCGGGACCATCGTTTTCAAGGGAAAAAAGCTGGACGAGGTTGAGATGACTCCCATGGACAAATCCAGGCCCTTTTTTAAAGTAAATGTCGACGTGGATCCAGGCAGGCATCTCATCTCAAGGGCAGTGGTATTCGATAAAAGCGGAAACAGGTACACCTACCAGGTAACCCATTTCAAACCGAATGTCCCGGTGAACGATACCCTGTTCACTTTTCAACCCTCCTCACACCCGCATGTTGAAGTGGTGGATCTCCGGTAAGGCGGCCTTCAGCAGGTGTATTTATTTAAACTGATTATTTTATGATAAAAACGGTATTTTATTTGCCTATATAATTCATTTAATCAGATCTTTGATATATCAATAACTTATATTCATTATATACATCATACTATAAATCGGTTATATAGTATTGTGATTAATTATTATATAAAAAAACATTAGCCTATATCCTTCTTATAATCCATTTAATCAAGTCTTTTTATTTTTTTCCTAAAAAACATATTAAAATTTAATTAATACTACAATCCGGAAATATATCATTATAAATAATTTTTATATTAAAAAATGATTATATTATCAGTCGGAACCCCGGCTTGTCCACAGAAACCGATTCTTTACCTTTGTCCATCTTAAAAAGAGCTCATGAATTATGATTTAATCGTCATCGGAAGCGGACCCGGAGGCTATGTGGCGGCTATCAGGGCCTCCCAACTCGGGTTTAAATGCGCCGTTGTGGAAAGGGAAAACCTGGGAGGCATTTGCCTGAACTGGGGATGCATCCCCACCAAGGCCCTTCTTAAATCAGCCCAGGTGATGGAATACGCCCGCCATGCATCGGATTACGGAATATCCCTGGCTGATCCCAAACCGGATTTCCCGAATATCATCAAACGGAGCAGGAATTCCGCGGACAAGATGAGCAAGGGAGTTCAGTTCCTGATGAAGAAAAACAAGATCGATGTGCTTTCGGGCACCGGAAAGCTGAAATCCGCCAAACAGGTGGAGGTGACAGACAAGGAAGGAAAATCTTCGGTCCACGAGGGGAGGCATATCGTCCTGGCTACCGGCGGCAGGTCAAAAGAATTGCCGGGGATGAAAATAGATGGCGGGAAAATTATCGGGTACCGGGAAGCCATGGTGCTGCCCCAGATCCCGAAATCCATGATCATTGTCGGGTCAGGCGCTATCGGAATGGAATTCGCCTATTTTTATTATTCCATGGGGACCAAGGTTACCCTTGTGGAGTTTTTGCCCCGGGTGGTTCCCCTGGAAGATGAAGAAGTCTCCAGGGAAATGGAAAAGATTTATAAAAAATACGGCATTGAGATCATGACCAATGCTTCAGTTGAAAGCGCCGAAACCAGCGGAAATGGGGTCAAAGCGAAAGTCAAAACGGCCAACGGGCCAGTAACCCTTGAAGCGGATATCCTGCTCAGTGCTGTCGGGATAGTAGCAAATATTGAAAACCTGGGCCTTGAATCCCTGGGAGTCAAAACGGATAAGGGAAAAGTCGCTGTGGATGCATATTACAGGACCAGCGTAGCCGGGGTCTATGCCATCGGAGACTGCGTTCCGGGTCAGGCTCTCGCCCATGTCGCCTCCAAGGAAGCGATCATTTGCACCGAAATGATCGCCTTCACTGAAAAGAAATATCCCCATAAACCGGAGCCCCTGGATTACCAAAATGTACCAGGATGTACTTATTGTTCCCCCGAAATCGCCTCCGCGGGTTATACCGAAAAGGCCGCCCGGGAAGCCGGCTTCGAGGTGAAGGTGGGAAAATTTCCCTATTCCGCTTCTGGTAAGGCAAGCGCGGCAGGGGCCATGGAAGGGTTTGTGAAAGTGATCTTCGATGCCAGGTATGGTGAATGGCTCGGAACCCACATGGTCGGAGCCAATGTGACCGAAATTATTTCGGAAACGGTTTTAGGCCGGAAACTGGAGACCACCTACAGGGAGGTTCTGGATGCCATCCATCCCCACCCCACGATGAGTGAAGCTGTAAAGGATGCGGTGGAGGCGGCTTATGGTGAGGCGATCCACCTTTAACTTTCCGGTATTTTGGCCTGCCTTCTCTGAATGGATACGAAGCTTGTACTTCCTGGTTTTAGGCCCCGGGGATTTCCTTCCCGGCCAGGCCACCCGGGCTGCAAGGCAGCCCAAAAAAACGAATGCATTTCAATTTTGCGGGATCGAAGTTGATTTTTCCTTAACAACAAGGCCGCAAAAAACCTTCCGGAGTCTCCCCAAACAGGCAGCAAAATATTGAAAAAGGCGATTCCCCAGGCTGCCTAAACCGCATTACCAGAAACTCCGGCAGGGTTCTGGATCCCTTTATAACTTGAAGGTGACCCCAATGGTAAGGAAGGAAATCCCATACCCCAGTTCCGCCACCACGCCCACCTTCGGAGAAAAATAGTACCGGCCTCCAACGAAAATGTCGAAAGCCAGGCCGCTTCCCCCAACCGTATACATGCCTCTATAGTCCGTATAGGGACCGGTAAAGGTTACAGAAACGGCATCATATCCCAACAAGGCTCCCCCATAAACGTCGAATTTGTCCTTCATGTAAAAATGATAAGTTCCCCGGACTCCGATGATCTTGTATGTATATTTCCAGGAATCATACCCATATCCGGAATAATTATATTGATAGGTCGCCGAAGCCACACCGATAAATCCTCCTATGCCCCACTTGGGAGCATTTAAACCATGGTCGAAGGCCACTCCGATGGGAGGAAGGTTGGTGGAATAACCGGTTCCGGTATAGAGGTTACCGCCGAGACCAACTCCCAGATTGAATACATTGTCCCCTGGATTAAATGTCTGGGCATCTGTTTTTGAACAGAAGAAAATACAACAGGGAAAAATGCAGCATGCTGTAAAGATCCGTTTCATAAATGGAGGTTTAAATGGATGAAAAAATATCAATTTCAGGTCTTTACAGGATGGCCTACTTTTCAATCCGGATTAAATATACATCATTAATTTTATTATATATTTCCTTAATAAATTTCCCCCGCGAACTGGCCCGAATCTGTTTTAGTCTGCGGGAATGGATTTCATTTTTCAAATCTTATGCATTAAACATCAATAGTTTATGATTTTTTTATTATTTATTAATTATCTGAGCCTGATGATTCCGTGAACGGACCAAAAGCTCGGGAAATCTCCAGCGGCGGCCCCGATCCATAGCTGGTTTGGAGGGCAGGCACCCTCTGAAAATAGCTATCTTTAATTATGGTTACCGGTTTAGGAATGGATCTCATTGAAGTGGAACGGATACGAATCAGAATTGCCCGGGAAGCGGGTTTTAGGGAATTGGTTTTTTCCAGGCATGAAATTGATTATTGTGAAACGAAGGGAAATCCCTATGAACATTATGCAGCCCGGTTTGCCGCCAAAGAAGCCTTTTTCAAGGCACTGGGGACGGGTTGGGTGATGGAAGCCCCCTGGAACGAAATTGAAATCAAAAATGACGAGGCCGGGAAGCCGGAAATGTGCTTTCTCGGTGGTACTCAAAAAACCATGGAAAACCTTGGCGTTCAGAAGGTAATGGTGTCCCTGTCACATCTGAAGGCGATTGGTTCTGCGGTTGTTGTAATCGAAAAATAATATGGTTTTTTCTCCTTCCAAAGTCCCCTCACCGGAAGATTTTTCCAGGATTCAGGGACAAAAGCTTCGGTTGCTGTTGCGATATCTGAACACCCATTCTCCTTTTTATCGGGAATTTTTCTCCAAACACCGGATTGATATCAGAACCATCAAACAGGTTGGGGACTTATCCGCAATTCCATTTACAACCAAGGATGACCTACAGCAGCGCAATGATGATTTTTTGTGCGTGAACCGTGAAAATGTTGCAGAATACATGGCAACCTCAGGGACCCTTGGAAAACCGGTCACGATCGCCCTGACGCGGAAGGATCTCGAAAGACTGGCCACAAATGAATATCAATCTTTTTTGTGCTCAGGGGGAAAAGCCGGGGAAATATACCAGTTGATGGTGACCCTGGACAAGCAGTTTATGGCAGGAATGGCGTATTATAGCGGGTTGCGCAAACTGGGCGCAGGTATTATCCGGATTGGCCTGGGAGCCCCAACGCTTCACCTTGAGGCCATTCTCCGCCTCAAACCAACATGCCTGGTCTCTGTTCCCTCCTTTCTCCTGAAAATGACCCTGTTTGCAAAAGAACAGGGGATAAATTTGAACACGACCTCAGTCCGAAAAGGCATTTGCATCGGAGAAAATATCCGGAATCCTGATTTTTCCCTGAATACCCTGGGGAAACGGATTCGGGAATCCTGGAATATCAATCTTTTGTCCACTTATGCCTCAACGGAAATGCAAACTGCATTTACAGAATGTCCGCAAATGCGCGGAGGCCATCTTCAACCAGAACTCCTGATCCTGGAAGTTTTGGATGACAATGGCCAACCCGTCAGCCCCTATGTTCCTGGTGAAGTGGTAATCACCACCCTTGGAGTGGAAGGAATGCCCCTCCTGCGTTATAGGACCGGGGACATCTGCATGTTTTACGATGAACCCTGTCCCTGCGGCCGATCCAGTTTACGCCTTTCGCCGGTGATAGGGCGTAAACAGCAAATGATCAAGTTTAAGGGTACCACTTTTTACCCCCCAGCCTTGTTTGATTTATTAGACCAGATCAGGGAAGTTGCGGATTACGCTGTGGAAATTTATACCAATGAAGTTGGACTTGATGAAGTATTGTTAAACCTCGTCCTGGTTAACCAGGCTGTTGATTCAGACCAGGCCATAAAAAAATTCCTCCACGATAAACTTAAAGTAACTCCTCATATAAAGTTGGTTTCTCCCCCCGAAATGCAGAAGATCCAGTTTCCGGCAAACACCCGGAAAGCCATTCGGTGGATCGATCGAAGGGTCTGAATGGTGAACCGTTACTTCAGGGTTGCGATTAACCTGGAATGTCAAATGATTTTTCCCCGAGAAGATTATATTTGCCTGTCCTGTGGATAAAAAATCAAGGTTTCAACCGGTACCTATGGTCCCTGTCGGACAAAATGTCCTTACGCTCCAAGATTTTTCCGATATTCTATTCAAGGGTAAACCCGTAAAGCTTACTGATGCTGCCTTAAACCGGGTAGAAGCCAATTTCAGTTTTCTGAAGGAATTTGGCGCTGACAAATTGATTTATGGGCTAAATACCGGTTTTGGCCCGATGGCTCAATACAAGGTTGGAAAGGAGAATCTTCTCCAGCTGCAATACAATCTCATACGAAGTCATTGTTCAGGGGAGGGCCTGCTTTTGGATCCCGTCCTTGTCAAGGGTCTGATGGTGGCCAGGTTAAATAGTTTAATGCAGGGATATTCAGGAATACACCCTGATACTGTCAAATTGCTTGTTGATCTCATTAATAAAAACATTACCCCCTGTATTTATGAGCATGGCGGAGTTGGAGCCAGCGGGGATCTGGTCCAGCTGGCCCATCTGGCTCTGGCCATGATTGGAGAAGGGGAGGTGGTTTATGAAAATAACATTTTACCGACTGGTCCGGTTTTCCAAAAGCTGGGTATAAAGCCCCTTTGCGTGCATATGCGCGAGGGGATAGCACTTATTAATGGCACGTCGGCCATGACCGGTATTGGATTGATAAATGTTCTTCACGCCAAAAATGCTTTGGGTTGGTCAGCGCTTTTATCTGCCCTGACCAATGAACTTGTGGAGTCGTATGATGACCATTATTCCAATGAGCTGAACCGGGTAAAGCCCCATAAAGGGCAGAATTTTGTGGCGGGAATGTTACGGGATATTTTGAAAGGCAGCAAAATGATCCGAAACCGCTCGGAGCATTGGTTTGAAGAAACCGATAATAACCGGGGTATTGTTGATGGGAAGGTCCAGGAATATTATTCCCTTCGATGCGTACCCCAAATTTTGGGTCCGATTTATGATACCATTTCCCAGGCTGAAATTTCCCTGGTCGACGAATTGAATTCAGTGAACGATAACCCCATTATTTCGCATGAGGATCACAATGTTTTTCACGGCGGAAATTTTCATGGAGACTATGTTTCCCTGGAAATGGATAAATTGAAAATTTCCATTTCTAAATTATCCATGCTTTCAGAAAGACAGATAAATTTTCTTATGAATAACCGGCTGAACGAAAAGTTTCCACCTTTCCTCAATCTGGGAATACCTGGATTGAATTTTGGGATGCAGGGAGTTCAATTTACTGCCACTTCCATAGTCGCCGAAAACCAGACTCTTTCTTTCCCTATGTATATTCATAGCATTCCGAATAATAACGATAACCAGGATATTGTAAGCATGGGCTGTAACTCGGCTATGATGGCCAGACGGGTAATTGAAAACTCCTTTGCGGTTTTGGCGATACAACTCATGAGCCTACTTCAGGCGATTGGTTTCCTGGACTGTCAGGACAGACTGGCCCCATGGACCCTAAGCTTTTATTCCCGGGTTAAGGATATGTTTCCGAAGTTCGTTGAAGATCAGCCTAAATTCAGGGAAATTCAAAAAATAAAGACTTTCCTTGAAAATACGGATCCGTATGTACCATTCTTTTAACGATTGAACGCCATGAAATGCGCATTGGTAACCGGTGGGTCAAGGGGGATTGGAAAGGCGATTTGTCTGAAGATGGCGGAAATGGGTTATCACGTCCTGGTTAATTTTCAAAAAAATTCAGAACAGGCTGAGGATACGCTGGCCAGGATTTGCAAATCTGGGGGTTCCGGCGAATTACTGCAGTTTGACATTTCTGAAAAAGCCCAGGTAAACCAGATCCTTGGAAAATGGATTAATGGGCATGTTGAAAATAGAATAGAAGTCCTGGTTAATAACGCGGCCATCAAAGACGATAGTTTAATGTTTTGGATGAAGGATGACCAATGGGAAAGAGTGGTAAAAACAAACCTGAACAGTTTTTTTTTCATTACCCGCCTGGTATTAAACGGCATGTTGCATAACCGTTATGGCAGGATTATTAATATGGTTTCCATTTCGGGCTTGAAGGGATTGCCCGGGCAGACTAATTATTCAGCCGCTAAGGCAGGCCTCATTGGAGCCACGAAAGCCCTTGCCCAGGAGGTCGGGAGGCAGGGTATTACGGTTAACGCAATTGCTCCAGGCCTAATCCGAACCGAAATGTCCATGGGAATGGATGAAGCTGAATTGCGTAAAATGATTCCGGCCAACCGGTTTGGCCTTCCGGAGGAAGTTGCATTTGCGGTAGGATTTTTAGCCTCTCCCGGGGCGGGTTATATCTCAGGACAGGTTTTATCTGTTAATGGAGGATTATACTCCTGAATGGGTGAGAATTTTATCCCTTAAAAAAATTCAATAATAACAACATGGTTGAGGGAAAAATTTTGGAATTGATCCCTCAAAGGCCGCCATTTGTGATGGTTGATGAACTGGTATCCCATGACAGGAAGAATGCCCAATGCACCTTCTGTGTCCCCGGCGGGAATATTTTTATCCAGGATGGCCTGTTCAGTGGAGCTGGAATGCTGGAATGTATGGCTCAAACTGCTGCTGCATGGACGGGATTTTCCGGAAAAGAGAGGAAAAAGAATCCCGCCATTGGATATATCGGGGCCGTAAATCACCTTGAAGTGATTTCCCTTCCCCGGATTGGAGATCTTTTAAGAATTGATATTGAAGTAATAAACCAGATATTTGACGCGATCAAAATCAGGGGGCAGGTATCGAAAAGCGGGGGACAATTATTGTCTCAATGTGAAATGATGGTATTTATTGACAAAAAATGAAGGACGTTTTTGTTTCTACCTGCAATATTTTTTCACCCCTGGGCAAAACCTCTGCTGAAAATTTCCTGCAGCTGAAAAGAGGGATTTCCGGAGTGAGGTTGTATACTGACAGCCTCCTTTCCGCAAAGCCGTTTTATGCATCCCTTTTTGATGAAGGAGATGATTTTCCTATTGATCCCCCAATTTTCCATACCCGGTTCGAAAAACTGCTGATCGGGTCTATCAGGGAAGCCCTGGAGAAAAGTGAAATTGACCCCGGCCATCCCAAAACCGGGATGGTGATAACTTCCACCAAAGGTAACATTGGTCTATTGGAAACCCGTCCCCTATCCCGGGATTTGATTGACCGGATCGCATTGCCTACTTCAGCCGGACTGGTTTCCCGATATTTCGGGTTTAAGAACCCTCCGGTGATAATTTCCAATGCCTGCATTTCTGGGTTGTTGGGAATTATTGTTGCCTTGAGGATGATCAGGGGGCGAGATTATGAGCATGTGGTTGTCGCTGGAGCAGATCTCGTTACCCGATTCGTATTGTCCGGGTTTCAGGCTCTGGAGGCCCTCAGCCCCCTTCCATGTGTTCCCTTTGATGCAGATCGGGCAGGCATCAATCTCGGTGAGGGAGCGGCCACCATCATCCTCACCGGGAATCCAAAATATTCGGATGGGGTGAGGGTCCTGGCTGGGAGTGTAAGTAATGATGCCAATCATATATCTGCTCCCTCCCGCAATGGGGAAGGCCTCGGCCAGGCTATCAAAACTGCCTTGTGGGATTCTGGATTGTCAGCTCATGATATTGATTTGGTATCGGCACATGGAACCGGAACACCTTACAATGACGAAATGGAGGCTAAGGCATTAAATTTGAATGGATTGCATCATGCGCCTGTTAATAGTTTAAAAGGATATTTTGGTCATACCCTGGGTGCCGCTGGCATTCTTGAATCGGTAGCTTCCATTTGCTCCCTGAAGGAGAACCTGATTTTGCCCAGCATGGGATTTAAAAGATCGGGAGTGACGGTGCCTGTAAACATTTGCACTTCCTTATTGGAAACCCCATTGCGAAATTTATTAAAAACCGCCTCCGGATTTGGAGGGTGCAATGCCGCCGTTGCCTATTCTAAAAATTGAATGCCAATGAGAAGTATCCGTTTTTCCTTGCCAAATTCATTGGCTTGTTGTGTTATTTGCCAGAATCATGAATGAAGGGAAGTTTATATACGAAAGTTGTTCTATTGGAGGCCAAATGGTCAGAAAGAATGGGGAAATCATATTCCATGACCCTGTTTCAAAGACGTCCGCTTTCCTTATTTCCATTTATGAACATTTTGAATTTGATTATCCACGATTTTTCAAAATGGATGATTTGAGCAAATTGGGCTGGCTCGCTTCTGAAATTTTATTAAAGGGACAAGATGGAATAAGGAATTGTAATCCTGAAAAAATAGGCGTGGTCCTTTCCAATGCAAATTCAAGCATCGATACCGATTTAAAATACTTCGATTCTCTTTCGGATACCCCAAGCCCCTCCCTGTTTGTCTATACGCTGCCCAATATTATGATTGCAGAGATATGCATTAGAAATAATTTCAAGGGAGAAGGCGTTTTCTTTATTTCAGAAAGGTTTGATGAAAAATTTATGGCCGGGTATGTGAATAAGCTTTTGGATTCCGGGAAATTGGAATTCTGCATATGCGGTTGGGTTGAATTATTTCAGGGGGCATTTCAGGCTGTACTTTTCTTAGTTGGTAATTCCCCCGGGAAAGGAGGACAATTATTTTCTGCTGATCAAATGATTGAAATTTTTAAAATACAATAATCAAATAAAATGGGTCAGGGGGTTTTTGTGGCTGGTTTGGGGGCGATTACAGCAATCGGTAACAATGTTCCCGAATGCTATTGTTCTTTGGAGCAATCCAAAGCCGGGATTGGGGATATTCAATTCCTTGACACGGTCCATAAGGGGGAAATCCCGGTAGGTGAGGTGAAAATGGATAATCAGGAATTGGGGGTGATTGCGGGAATTTCCGGCGAATTCAGCAGGACCATATTACTGAGCCTGATTGCAGCTAAAGAAGCTTTGGCGGATTCAGAAATTGACACATCCGGATCCCTGCGGGTTGGGTTGGTTTCGGCCAATACTGTAGGAGGAATCGACAAGACCGAAGATTTTTTCAAAGATTTTCTCAAAGATCCCGCTAAAGGCAGGTTGCGCAAGGTTTTCGACCATGAGTGCGGATGTATAACCGAAATGGTTGCGGACCAGTTGGGAATCCGAAGGTTTATGACTACCATAAGCACTGCTTGCTCCTCCTCAGCCAATTCCATTGCATATGGGGCAAGGTTAATAAGGAACAATCTCCTTGATGTTGTCATTTCGGGCGGGGCCGATACCCTGACCAGGTATACGCTCAATGGATTTAATTCCCTTATGATTTTGGATCATGGATTATGCAGACCCTTTGATGATGACAGACAGGGTTTGAATTTAGGGGAAGGTTCAGCTTTTCTTGTGCTGGTATCTGAATCAGTTGCAAAAAATTTAATCCATAAGCCATACTGCGAATTAAAAGGATATTACAACAGCAATGATGCCTTTCACCAGACAGCTTCCTCTCCCGAAGGGACCGGGCCCTTCCTGGCCATGAAAGGATCCCTGGCAGGAAGTGGATTCCTGCCTCAGGAAATGGATTATATCAATTTGCATGGGACGGGAACACCTAATAATGATGCAGCGGAGGGTAGGGCGATCTTAAAATTGTTTGGCCCGAATTACCCGCCTGGAAGTTCAACAAAAGCATATACGGGCCATACTTTAGGAGCCTGTGGCGCCATTGAAGCTGTATTTTCTATCCTGGCATTAAAATATAGTATTGTTTTCCCAAATCTCCGTTTCAAGACTCCGATGAACGGAATTCCATTTTTACCAGTGAAGGAATTGAGGAAAAACATACCTGTCAACAATGTCATGACCAACTCCTTTGGCTTTGGCGGAAACTGTACTTCATTGATATTTTCCAGATATTAAAATGAAAACCTTTATTCGGTCATGCGCTGCCATTTCTCCTCAAAATACCTTTGGGTGTAAATCCTTTCCAAATATTATTCAGGAATATCATGGTACCAGACTGAAAGCTATTGAGCCGGATTATTCTCTTTTTTTGGAGGCCCAATTGACCAGGAGGATGAGCCGGCTGATAAAAATGGGTTTAGCCGCTGCCCTGGAATGCCTTAAATCCGGTAATGTGGACATCCCGGGTGCGATCATTACAGGAACTGCATTGGGCAGCATAGGAGATTCCGGGGCATTTTTAAAGCTGATCACAGAATCGGATGAAGAAAACCTTTCTCCGACTCACTTTATTCAATCAACCCACAATGCCGTCTCTGCCCAAATTGCCCTGACACTAAAATGCCATGGTTACAACCAAACTTATGTGCACAAGGGAATATCTTTCGAATCCGCCCTGCTCGATGGGGTTTTATATTTGAAGGAAGGTAATACCGGCGGAGTGCTGGTTGGCGGGACTGATGAAATTACTGATATCAGTTTTGTGATTTTGAACAGGCTAGGCGTTATCCGGAGGGACCCCGTTTCAAACCTGGATTTATTCAAGGGGAAAACCAGGGGAACTATAGAAGGAGAAGGGGCGGCATTTTTCCTGTTATCCGAAAAGGAATCCATGGACAATATGGCTGAATTGGTGTCAGGATATACCTTTTACAATCCAGAAAGCCATCTTGAAATCGAGGGAGAGATATCTTCCTTTTTGATGAGGAATGCGCTTGAGTTAAAGGATATTGATCTGGTCATTACAGGCAAAAGCGGAGATGCGGTAAATGATAGGATTTATTTGCTTTTAGCCGGTTCTTATTTTCGGGGAAACCCATTGGCTAACTACAAGCATTTATGCGGGGATTATCCTACCAGTTCTTCATTTGCCTTGTGGCTTGCCTGCATTATCCTTTCCGGGAGGGAGGTACCTCCCGTGATCATTGAAGGGGGATATCAGTTGAGCCGCCCGGATAAAATATTGATTTACAATCATTATTACAACAAATACCATTCCTTAATGCTTGTTTCAACCTATAAAGGGGTTCCATAAATGCTTCGGGATTATTTATATGAAATTCTTTTATTGAAACACCTGGATCAGGTCATCGATTGTGATATCCGGATTCTTGAAAAATGTGAAATATTCGCAGGACATTTCCCGGGAAAGCCAATTTTTCCCGGTTTCTGCATGGTCCAGTTAAACCAGGAGATCCTGGGAGAATCTTTGGGATTTCCTGTACAGTTGAGGAATGCAGATCAGCTCAAATTTCTAAAAAGTATAGATCCAAGGGTAACTAATCAGGTAGCCCTGCATCTATCATATAATTGGATTGATACCGATAGCCTCCGGGCCGCGGCAAAAATCATTTCAGGGCAGTCGGTTTTTTTTAAAATGATTGCATGTTTTATCAGGTGCTGATCTTTATCCTTTGGTTTTGTTGTTTTCAATAAAATCAGCCATCATATTGACATCGGATAATA
>JANWKA010000139.1 GCA_025451655.1 Chitinophagaceae bacterium
AGGATTTTCGGGGTGAAGGCCCTGACCGTGGCCGTGCTCGGCACGGACACTTCCCTGGGAAAAAGGACCACGGCCCGGATGGTCACCGATACGGCCTCAACCCGCGGCATCCGGGCCGAAATGGTGAGTACCGGCCAGACGGGCTGGATGCAAGATGGCCGGTTCGGTTTCATCCTGGACACTACCGTGAACGATTTTGTTTCCGGTGAAATGGAATTTGCGATTTGCAGTTGCGATGACGAGGCCCACCCCGATCTGATCGTGGTGGAAGGCCAATCGGGGTTGCGCAATCCCACCGGTCCCTGCGGTGCGGAATTTCTGATGAGCGGCAACATTCGCCATGTGATGCTCCAGCATGCACCGAAAAGGATTTATTACGGGGACAATCCCAAATGGGGAAAGATCCCGGCCCTATCCAGCGAAATCGACCTGATCCGGATGTATGGGTCCAGCGTGGTCGCGGTGACCCTCAATACCCAGGGTTGCCAGGAATCAGAAGCCCGGGAGATCGCCTCATCCCTGGAGCAGGAACTTGGCCTGGCGGTGGTGCTTCCCCTGGAAGAGGGCGTGGAAAGGCTCGTCGATATCCTGGAGCCCCTCGTGAAATCCGAACGAGCCCCCGCTCATTTCGAATCCCGGACTCCGACTCAATGAAAATCGCATCCATACAGGTTGCCCTGAAAAACCTGGAGCTGACCCGCCCCTACAAGATTGCCTACAAGACGGTGAGCCATGTGGAGAACCTGATCCTTGAACTGACCCTGGAAAACGGCATGGTGGGGCACGGCGCGGCCAACCCCAGCAAACAGGTGGTCGGGGAAGACCCCGGCCAGGTTCTTGAAAGGCTCCAGCCCGCTGCCCTGGAATTCCTGAAGGACCGGGATATCCGGCAGTTTTTCGGATTGCTTGATGAGGTCCAGGAAAAGTTCGCCGCCTCCCCCGGGGCCAGGGCTGCCCTGGACATTGCCCTGCACGATGCCTTTTGCCAGTACCTGGGCGTGCCAGTGGCCGGGTTCCTCGGTTCCAAAATGGACGGCCTGCCCACCTCCATCACGATCGGGATCAAGGATGTTGCTGATACCCTCGAGGAAGCGGCCGAATATTTTGGCAGGGGCTTCCGGGTCCTCAAGGTCAAACTGGGCAGCAATCCGGAAGAAGATCTGGAAAGGCTGGTCCGGCTCCGGGCCGCTTATGGCCATCAGGTGATTATCCGGGTCGACGCGAACCAGGGCTATTCCTCCCACCAGCTCATCCGGTTTTTCGAAAAGGTAAAGGCCCTGGACCTGGAACTGATCGAACAGCCCCTCCCTGCTCATGCAGTTTCCGAAATGAAACAGCTGCCTTCCAATATCCGTAAAGTGATCGCAGCCGATGAATCCCTGATCCGTCCTGAGGATGCGTTCCGGATTGGGGAGGCCCCCTGCGGATGCGGGATCTTCAACATCAAACTGATGAAATGCGGAGGCATTCGTCCGGCGCGGGAAATTGCAGCTATCGCCCAAAGCGCAGGGGTCCACCTGATGTGGGGGTGTAACGACGAAAGCAGGATCAGCATAACCGGTGCCCTGCACGCCGCCTACAGTTGTGCCAATACCCGGTATATCGATCTGGACGGAAGCCTGGATCTGGCCCGGGACGTGGTCGATGGAGGGTTCCGGTTGCAGGATGGGCTGATGTTCCTTACCGGTAAGCCCGGTCTTGGCCTGACCAGGCTATAGCCTGGCTGATCCAAATTTGATTCATGGCCCTGAACTTCGTTTTCATCGCGTTTTTCCTTATCGCCTTCCTGGTTGGCCTGGTGCGCCTTATTTTTTTCGGCGATACCACGGTGTTCCAGAACATGGTCAACAGCATTTTTGACAACTCCAAATTTGCGGTGATGCAGATCTGCCTCCCCCTGATCGGCATCATGGCCTTCTGGCTGGGGATCATGAAAGTGGGGGAAAAGGGCGGGATTGTCCGGGCGATGGCCCGGGTGGTCGGTCCCTTTTTCGGTAAACTCTTCCCGGAAATCCCCAGGGACCACCCGGCCATCGGGGCCATCCTGATGAATTTTTCGGCCAACATGCTGGGGCTGGACAATGCAGCCACCCCCCTCGGGCTCAAGGCGATGACCGAGCTGGAATCCCTCAATCCCAACAAGGGGGTGGCTTCCAACGCCCAGATCATGTTCATCGTGCTCAATGCCTCCAGCCTCCAGCTGCTGCCGATCACCATCATGGCCTACCGGTCCCAGCTTCATGCAGCCAATCCCTCAGACGTCTTTATACCCATCCTGCTGGCCACCTTCTTTTCCGTGATGACGGGCATGATCAGCGTGGCCCTGTACCAGCGGATCAACCTTTTCAACCGGGTGGTGATTGCCTGGCTCGGCTCCCTGGTCATCGGCATCTGCGGGCTGCTTTATTATTTTTCCACCCTTCCTCCGGCCCGGATCAATACCATTTCTTCTGTAGCCGGAAACACCCTGCTGCTTTCCCTGGTCATCCTGTTTATCGGGATGGGACTTGCCAGAAAGGTCAACGTTTATGAGGCCTTTATCGAAGGGGCCAAGGAGGGCTTTGACATCGCGATCAAAATCATCCCTTACCTGGTGGCCATCCTGGTGGCTATCGGGCTTTTCCGGACTTCGGGATGCATGGATTACCTGGTGGGAGGAATCGCCGCCCTGCTTCATGGTTTCGGGCTGAACACGGATTTCGTGCCCGCCCTTCCGGTGGCCCTGATGAAACCCCTCAGCGGCAGCGGGGCCCGGGGCCTGATGATCGAAACCATGCAGAAATATGGTGCGGATTCCTTCCCCGGCCGGGTGGCCTGCGTGGTTCAGGGGTCAACGGAAACCACATTTTATGTCCTGGCTGTCTATTTCGGAGCGGTCAATATCAAAAAAATCCGCCATTCCTTGCCCTGCGCCCTGCTGGCCGAGGGAATCGGGGTGGTGGCAGCCATCCTGGTCTCCTACCTTTTCTTCCACTGACCTGAATTCCCCGGCCCGGAACAGGGTCGGGTGATTGTAATATAATTGTCACTAATTCCTTATTTCTATGATATTCATACGATAAGAAGGTATCATCAGGCGTCCGGGGGGTAAAATGTTGCAAAAATGCCAGTTTACTATATTATTTTTGCTGACCGAATATTATATTGGTAAAATTAAACCATTACACGTTCAGTAAATTGAACCTACATGACGGATCACAACACGAAATTTGTTCTGACTGAGAAAGGTTTGCAAAAGGAGCATTTTGATTTTTATAATAAGTACGGGTTCATCCATTTCAAGCATTTTTTCAATCAGCAGCAAATCCACGATGCCCTGGAGGCCATCGAGTCCATTCAGCAGGAATGGATTTCCTCGGGGCTCACCAAGGTGAACGGAATCCCCCTTAAATATGGCAAAGATGAAAACGGAAGGACCATCGTCCAGCGTTTCGCCTTCGCCTCCCTGCATCATGAATACCTCCACCAGATGCTCCAGGATGAGCGGATCCAATGGCTGAAGGGGTTCATCGGGGAAGACGCCCGGGTCGCCGAAAATGAAAAGGACGGCCTCGTAGTGAATCATTATGTCAATACCGGGGAAAGCAATTTCACCAAGCTGGGATGGCATACGGACGGACTCAGGGACCTGTTCACCAATCTGAAGCTGAACCCGATGCTGAACATCGGCATCTACCTGGACGATTCCCCCATTGAAAAAGGAGGTCTCCGGCTGCTTCCCGGCACCCACCGGCAGGGCATTTATTCCATGCTTTTCAAGAAAAGATATTTCGTAGACAATAACCCTGACGAAGAGGAAATCGCACTGGAGGCCGAATCCGGCGATCTGACGGTCCATTCCGGCAGGATCTGGCACCGGGTGGCCCTTTCCCCGCTCCAGGGTGTGGCCAGTAAAAGGAGGGTCATGTATTTTCCGATCATCAAGGGAAAATACAAACCCAAGACGGAGGAAAGCCGCACCCCCATCTACCACAGATTCCACAGGCTTGTGAAGTAGGATTCCTGTCCTACCTTCGTCCGGTAATTCCGGCTACATGTCTTATGCCCTCATCACCGGTGCCAGTAAAGGCATTGGTAAGTCTTTGGCTCAATCCCTGGCCCTAAGGAAATTTGACCTGTTGCTCGTTGCCCGGTCCGCCTCCCTGTTGCAGCAACTGGCGGGGGAGCTTTCCGCTACCTGCGGGGTCCAGGCCCATACCCTATCCCTGGACCTGACCGATCCCGGGGCTGTCAATGAGGTGATGCGCTGGGTGGAATCGGGACGGTACGAGGTTTCCGTACTGGTCAACAATGCCGGATATGGCCTTTGGGGCAATTTCCGGGACCGGGGACCCGAAGAGATCAACCAGATGCTTCAGCTGAACATGCAAACCCTGGTCAACCTGACCTACCGGATGATCCCCCTACTCAGCCGCCAACCCCAATCCCATATTCTCAATGTGGGCAGTATGGCCGGATATCAGGCCATGCCCACTTTCAGCCTTTATGCTGCGTCAAAGGCCTTCGTCAATACTTTCACGCGGGGCCTTTCCTGGGAGTTGCGCGGAAGCCCGATCCAGGTCACCCTGCTGGCACCGGGGAGTGTCCGGACCAATTTCGTGCAGCGTTCCGGAATGGATCACCTGGAAAGGATTAATCACAGGACGGCCATGGATCCCGGGCCCCTGGCGGAGGAGGCCATCCGGGCCATGCTCCAGGGCAAGCGTGAAGTCATGCCGGGTTTTGTGAACCGTTTCTATGTTTTCCTGATCCGCCTCCTTCCCAAGTCCCTGATAGAAAAATCAGTCTGGTCCATTTATCGGAAGAAGGATCATCCTGAACCCGAGCCCCATGGATGAGCTCCTGGTTTACGACAAAAGATTGGGTTATTTTCCCCTGGTGGGGCAACGCTGGAGGGAGTGCCTCGGTTCCGGGAGTTTCCGGGCCCAGTTTTACGGGACCCTGAGCTACGGAATCGTCCTGGTCGTGTTCCTGAATTTTTTCTTCAATTATATCCAGGGCAGGACCGGAACGGTTTTGCATGACCCCATCCTTTCCCTGTTCCGGCCGGTAAACCTGTCGGGGCCTATTTTCAGTGTCCTTTATTGCTGTGGCCTGGTCGGGACGTTCCATCTCCTGACCGTGCCCCGCGACCTGCTCCGGGCCATGCAGGCCATGGCGATCACCTATACCATTCGCATCATCACCCTGTATTTTGTCCGGCTGGATCCTCCCCCCGGCATGGTCGCCCTTTCCGATCCCTTTATCCTGCATTTTGCCTATAGCGGCAGGCTGATTACCAAGGACCTGTTTTTTTCCGGCCATACCACGAGCATGCTGATCCTGGTGCTTGCCACCCGGCGCAGGTTCATCCGCTACCTTTTTTTTGCAGGCCTTCTGGCGGTTGTTTTCATGCTCCTTTGGGCCAGGATCCATTATACCATTGATATCCTGGGAGCGGTGATCTGCACCCTGGCTGTCTGGCGGATGACCGGCCTTTGGTGGAAGGAACCCTCACCGGATGCTGAAATGGAGGGGCCTGGAGAGGGATAGGGAGTTGGTATTGCGGATGATGATGTCCAGGAAGAATTCCGTTCCAGGGAGGATGGAATCAGGAATGTCAAAACGGAACAGGGCCGTATCGATCTGCCTGGAATAGGAATAATCGGAAGGCTGGAACGGAAGGGAATCCACCAGGGTCAGGCCAGCCCCAGCTCCAGCATACAAGGACACCCCGCTGAGGGTATCCTGGCTTTCATAGTCCACCTCGAAGGTGAGGGTATCCCCCGCGAAAAAAAATCCGTTTGCAATGGAGGACCCTGTCGCAGCATCAATCAGGGGATTATTGCTGACCGGGTAAAAACTCACCCCGCCCGGGACCAGGGCCTGGTTCACGAAGCCGGCTTGTTTTTCACAGCCGGCACCCAGGGCGAGGGCCGAAACAGCCATCACCCACACTGCTATCCGGGGAAAAGCCCTGCACATGGCATAAAAATACCCCAAAAACCCCTTCCCTATTTCAGCCTGGTTTCGATCAGGTCCACCGCGGCATCCAGCTGGGGATCTGACCCCTTCATCCGGTCCATGAAGCCCATGGGCACCTCCACATCGGGGGTCACCCCTGTTTTTTCCAGGTTCTTTCCATCCAGGGTATAGCACCCCCAGGAAGGCAGGCGGTAAGAAGACCCATCCACCAGGGACTTTCCTGAAGTGAATATAATCCAGTGATAGGTCCGGGCACCCAGGATGACTCCCAGCTTCAGGGCCTGGAAACCGGCGGCCGTCATTTCACCGTCACTGAGGGTCTGTTCATTGACCAGCAGGACAATGGGTTTCCCGGCAGGCGCAAAGTCGGGCTGGGGGCTCATATGTCCTTCCCGGTATTGCCATTGGAGGTAAGGTCTGCGGGAAAGGAAACGGAGCACCTCGTCGTGCACATTTCCTCCGGTATTATAACGCAGGTCCAGGATCAGGGCCTTTCGGGAATTAACCGAATCCGATACCATTTCCTGCTCGAACTCCTCAAGGGAGGTGCCGGACATGTCCCGCATGTGGATATAGGCGATATCCCCCTTTCCCCGCACCGTTACCCGGTCTGCATTGAGCCGCTCCCAGTCCCGGTACAGCAGGTTGGCCGTTTGCCGGAAAGATTCCGGATGTATCTTGATCTGGAAGATTCGCGCCCCCCTTCGGAAGGCCAGGGTCATTTCGGGGGGAAGGCTCGCTCCTGAAAAATAAAATTCCCGGCTGACCGCGGTATCCACCGGGATGCCATCCACTTCTACCAGCTCATCCCCGCGATCCAGCTGGATGGATGGGTAATCTGAACAGCCCTCCGGAATCACCCGGTCCACCCGGTAGGGATGATCCTGATCAAAAAGAATTCCCGGTGAGGCGGTCCGCGTCTGGTAATAGGTCGCTTCCTCCTTCCCGTTGGAGTAGAAGCCATAATGGGAGGTATTGAGCTCTCCGAGCATGTCGTTGATCAGCTTGCGCAGGTCGGTCCGGGAAAGGAGCTGGGGCAGAAAGGCCGCATATTTGGCGCTCAGGCCTTTCCAATCCACGCCATTGAACAGGGGATTATAATAGTTCTCCTCCAGGTTGGCCCAGGTTTCATGGAACATCTGGCTGAATTCCTCCTGGAGGTTCCGCTGGAAATGGAAATCGATCGTGAGCTTTTCCAGGCTGTTTCCATCCAGATTGAGTTTGGCTATACCTCCGTCCAGGAGGGTGTAATAATCCTCCCCGGCCCTGTGAATATCCAGCCCGTAGGTTTCCCCTCCTGCAATTTTATCGGTCTTATCCTTTTCAAATGGCTCGGTGACCAGCTTCCAGATGGCTGGTTTCCCTTCTCCGTGGTTGGAAATGAACAGAATGATTTTCCGGTCTCCCTTGGAGGTCACATAGACGTCGGTTTGCTCACCGAAGGCGGGCCCGATCTGGCGGATCCGGTCCATCAGGCGGGTGAAGTCCAGGTTCGGGGAGGTGGCAGTCGAATCCGGGGTTGTCCGGGGACCGGACTTCCGGCTCCCGGTATCCGGGGAAGGACTGCGGGATAGAAAAAGGGAATCATACTGGTCAGAAGCAAAAGGATCGGCCACCCGCTCCAGGGGCATCTGATAAATCCGGGCATGCTGCATCCCGTAAGGATAGTCAGGACCGGTCCGGTCGGAAATAAAATAAAGGTTCTTGCCGTCCGGGGAAAAACAGGGGTCCACCTCGCTCACCGCGGTATTGGTCAGGTTATAAACCTGATGACTGGAAATCCTGCAAAGGAAAATATCGGATTCGAAATTCCTTTTTGCTGTGTAAAGTGCCCATTTCCCGTCGGGTGAAAAATGGGGCTGATCATTTTCGTATCCCCAGATTTCGTCTCGTACGAGGGTGGAGGTTTTCATTCCGGGAAGGTCCATGATCCTCAATTCGTCCCTTCCCCGGAGATACAGGGCTTCGGTGCCCCTGGCATTCAACTCCATCATCCGGTTATTGCTGCTGTCAAAGGTGATCTGGCGATCCTGGGGATCGCCGATCACCCTGCAGGTGAACCAGTTTTCAAAGCCTTCCCAGGTCTGCCCGTAAATCACGCTGCGGCTATCCGGGAGCCAGTGCACCTCAAGGACCCTTTCAGCAGGCCGGGTCATGATCTCCCGGACGAATTTCCCTTTGACATCCGAAACGAAAAGCCTTCCCCTGGAAATGAAGGCCAGCTTTTTACCGTCCCGGGAAACGTCAAATCCCGTGATATTGCCCTGGACCGTATAGTCCTGGAGCATGGGAAGGGTATTGTTCAGATCCACCTCCAGGGGAATGGGCTGGCTGGTCCCGGAAGCCACATCATATTCCCAGATCCGGTAATCCTTTTCAAATACGATCCGGTCCCCGGTGGCATCGACGCAGGGATGCCATACCGAGGTGGGGAAACGGGTGAGGACCAGGGGTTTCCCCCGGTCCAGCCGGTAGAGGTTATATTTCCCGTTATCCTGGTCGGAAACAAAGTACCGCGTCCCTTTCCGGTCTATGGTAGGCCACATATCTTTCCCCTCCCAGTCGGTATAGCGGGTATATTTGCCGGTTTGGGGATTATAGGACTGGATATCGGGGTTGAAGGGACCGCGGTATCCGATGCGGTTGGCAAAGAAGGCACTTTCCCAGGTATCATCGAAGAACAATTCCCCGGTAATGGGATCTTCCACGGCATTATGCGTGTAATCAAAATAATTGTCGCTGAATACCCGGACCGGAGTGCCTCCCCGGATGGATACCTTATAGGTGGACATGGCATTATACCGGTTCGATGTGAAATAGATAAACCGGCTGTCCCAGGACCAGGATTCCACCTCGTCTCCCCCCTCATGAAACGTGAGCCTTTTGACCGTTCCCCCCGCAAGGGGCATCAGGTAAACGTCGTCATTGCCATACTGATTGCCGGAGAATGCGATCCATTGCCCGTCCGGGGAAACCCTGGGCCTGGTTTCCTCCCCTCTCATCGCCGTAATCCGGGTCGCCTCTCCACCCTGGGAGCCGGACTTCCACAGGTCTCCGTCATAACTGAACACCAGGACCCTGCCGTCAGGAGATAGCGCAGGATATTCGGCGAAATAGGGAACCGTGGTCTGGCAAACCGCGGGGTGGGAGCCAACGCCAAGCAGCCCGATCAATAACCATCGTTTTTTCATGAAAAGAATTTTAGGTGTGTGAATGGAAAGCTCCGGGTTCAGGGATACAAGTTGGAAAAAAATGAGGTGAAATTTTAATTTAAAGCGCCGGATTGGAAACGGCCGGGCCCCCTTTCCACCTGATTTTCTTACTTTTAAGGCTTCCATTAAAATTTTCAGGGGATTTGCGTAGGAGGATACTAAGGCTGCTGATGATCCGGGAAACCGAGAGCAGGCTGGTTTTGCGCCTGTTCGCCTTTGAATTCTTTCAGGGCGCCGCGGTTGCCCTGTATTTCACCGCAGCCATTACCCTTTTCATCACGCATGTGGGCCCCCAGGGCCTTCCCAAAGTTTATATTTTCTCGGCCCTCCTCCTGTGGCTAACCGGGTTCCTGTACAGCCGCCTGGAACACCGGCTCTCCACCGCCGGACTCATCACCCGGGTGCTGGTCTTCAATGGGCTGTGCATGCTGGCTTTCCGGCTGGTCGGCATGGGGATGTCCGGAAACTGGTTTCTTTATGCGTTCCTTTCGGCTTTCAGCATATTTTACCTGCTTTATAACCTGGAGTTCTGGGGCCTGGCAGCCCTGCTCTTCGATGTCCGCCAAAGCAAACGGCTGTTTGCAATCGTCAGTTCGGGGGATATGCCCGCCAAGCTGCTGGGATATGCCATGGCCCTGGTATTCACCCTGGCCGGGGTGATCAACCTCCTTTGGGTGGGCACCTGCTGCCTGGCCATCGCCCTGCTGGTCTTCTGGTCCCTGAAAAGGGCCGACCCGGACCTGGCACGCCCCCCCGTTTCCCACCACCATTTCGCCACCCAATCCCTGGAACAAATCCGTGCTTCCCTGGCAGGCAATGCCCTGATCCGGCAGGTGGCCGTGGTATCTTTTTTCAACTACGGATTTTATATTCTGGCCAGCTTCATGCTGTACGGGTTCGTGAAGACCAAATTCCATTCAGACCTTTCACTCGCCACCTTTTTCGCAGTATTCTATGGTGCCAGCCAATGTCTGACCATGGGAGTGAAGACCATATTCACCGGCAGGCTCCTGGACTCCCTGGGCCTGCGCAAGGCCCTGCTGATCGCACCGGTCACCCTGCTGGCTTTCACCATTGCCGCATACCTCCTTGCGACGGCAAGGGGCGGGGCCCTGGTTTTCTATCTGATCATGGTACTGGCCGTTTCTTCCGACCTGCTGCGGTCCGTCATCCAGATGCCAGTTCTGCTTTCCACCCTCCAGCCCCTTTCTGTCCACCACCGGCTGAGGGCCCATACCATCATCAAAGGCCTGATGGACCCCTTCGCTTACCTGTTCGCCGGGGTATTGCTTTTGTTGCTGGCCCCGAGCCATGCGGATCAGAGCTTCCGGCTCATCTGCATCATTCTGGGGTTGCTGACCCTCATCTGGATCCGGGTCACTTTCTGGGTGGACAGCAGTTATATCCGGATGCTGACCTCCGCCCTGCGCAAAAGAACCCTGGACGAAAGGGATATCTCCCTCACGGATGCCGACTCCCAGAATTTCCTGCTGGAACGGGTCCAGAAGGGCAGCAGGGAGGAGGCCGAGGCGGTGCTCAACCTGGCCGCTTCGCAGCCGGTCAACCCGGAAAAAATCTACCTGGGCGCCCTCAGCCATGAATCCAGGGAAGTCCGCCGTCTGGCCCTGCAGATGATCGGGGCCCAAAAATTCCCGGAGACCCTCCCGGAACTGCGGCGCATCCTGGAGGCGCAATCCGACCCCTCCAACACCGCCCAGTTGATCCGGACCGTTGCGGCCCTGGATGGGTCCTGGGATGTAACCGCATACCTGACCCACCCCGACCCGGAAATTTCAGGAGCTGCCGCCATGACCCTGCTTCACCACGAAGATCCCGCCAGACAGGCTCTGGGCGACCGGTACCTGGCCCGCCTGCTGGATTCCGGGACGGGCACCGAGCGGATTGAAGCCCTCCAGCTGATCGGCGAAATGTCGGTCACCCGTTTTTCCGGGAGGGTCCTGGACCTTTATCAGGAGCCCGATGAAGGAGTTCGAAAGCATGCCCTGCTCACCCTGGGACGCCTCAGGACCCCCCAGCACATCCACAGGCTGGTCGACCTCTACCTGGAAGCGGACCAGGCCGGGGACCTGTATCACGCCCTTCAGCTGGCCGGGGAAATCCCTCTGCCTGCGATCCGCCAAAAGCTGGAAGCCGGTAATTGCAACCAGCTCCAGCGTCGCAGGATGTACAACCTGCTGGGGCGGATCGCCTCGGCAGGGGCCATACAATTGCTGGAAACAGCCCTGAGGGATTACCCGGCTGACCGGGCCGTGGTGCTGGAACAGCTGAGCCACCTCCATTTCCGGGCAGGGGACCAGAGCCAGGCCTTCCGGATTCTCATCGAAGAAGCCCTGGAACGGGCAGCAGGCCATATTTTCCGGCTCTGTTTCCTGGAAGGAGATCATCCCCGCTACCAGATCGTATTTGACGCCCTCAGCCTCGAGGTGAATTCCCTCAGGGACCAGCTGCTCTGCCTTTTTTCCTTTCTGTATGACGGAGAAAAGATCCACCGGATCCGGAGCGGATTTTTGCTGGACACCAAGGAATCTTTCGCCAATGCCCTGGAGCTGGTTGCGATGGAGGTGCCCCGGGAATACAGCGCACCCTTTGTGGATCTTTTTGAAAAAGGCTCCCTGAAGGAAAAATCAGAACGGCTCCGCAAACATTACCGGGCCCATACCATCACGCTGGACCACCTGGTCCGGGAAATCCTGGAGCCCGGGAACCGGATTTTTACCGATTGGACGAAATCCTGCCTGGTTTACAGGCTGCAGCCGGTGGAACCATACCAGAAACTTGTCCTCCCCTACCAGGAGTCGCAGGATCCGATCCTGAGGGAAACGGCCCGGTTCATAATTCCAGCGGTTTAACCGAAATTTAGCCCATGGATACCCAGGCTGTAACAGGATTATTGCTGATCGAGCGGGTATTACTGCTCAAATCCCTGTCGATATTCCGGGATACCCCGGAGAATATCCTGGCAGAGATCGTGCATCTCATGGTGGAAGTCCATGCCCAGGAAGGTAAAGTGGTGGTCCGGGAGGGTGAACCCGGGAATTGTATGTACATCATCCAGGAAGGGAAGGTCAGGGTCAAAAAACAGCAGCAGCTTCTCGCCACCCTGGGGGAGAAGGAATTTTTCGGCGAGCTTTCCCTGCTGGACACCGAGACCCGCTCGGCCACGGTAACGGCCGAATCCGATTGCATCCTGTTCAGGATCGACCAGGAACCTTTTTATGATTTGATGGAATCGCGTCCTGAAGTGGTCCGCGAGCTTTTCAAGATCCTCAGCAAAAGGATCCGCTCCCTCAACCAGCAATTGCTTGAACCCGCTTCCCGGTAATCATCCGGCAGCCCGGAGCTCGCGGAGGTATTGCTGTTTTTTGGGCTCCCGCAACGCCCTGGAATAGGCGGTATGGTAAGTATGATCTCCCAGGACGCTGAGCTGGTATTGGTTCCACTGTTTCTTTCCCTGGATTTTCCCGTAGGATTTTAATTCCTCATATAAGGTCCGGGCGATTTCATAAACATCCTCCCGGCCCAGGTAATCGAGGTCCGCATCGGCGATCACCTGCTCCATCCGGGAGCCGGGCATTTGGGGAAACCGCGTGGCCAGGATCATCCCGCAGATCCGGGCGATCTGTTCCTGGGACATCCCGAAGGCAGGAAGGTACTGGCGGGCCATTTCACAACCCTTTTCTTCATGTCGATCGTAAACGGACAAAAAGCCCGCATCATGATAGCATACCGCCACCCGCAACAGGCTGATCTCTTCCTCCGGTATTTTTTCCGCAACGGCAATCACCTGGGCGGCTTCCAGGACGCTCCGGGTATGGGCAGCGTTATGATAGGTTAGTTTCGGTGAAAGCTCCCGGCCCAGTTTGGACAGGATAAATCGTTCGGCACCCTGGTAGTCGGCCGGACGGTTTTCAACAGGAGCAGCGCGCATATTGAGATAGACCTCGTTTTGGGTCCGGAAAATTACTGAATAAAGGTTGTTTTGCCTCAGGGTTGAAAACCCTGCCGGAGTCCCGGGGGCGCCACGAGCTCCCGGTTGGGCTGCCTTGAGCCCGGTTTTCATTTCCCGGATGGGTCAGGCCGCTTTTTGGGACCATTCAACTGTTTTGAGGAAGCCCCTCCTCTGGATAAAAGAGAAATTCGATATCCAAGATCAGCCTGAAGATATTCCCATCGATATGAAATCCCCCGGAATGATGGGTAAAACGGGTCATCAGCAACCGAATGAAGGATTTCCCCGATGTCTATTCCGGAAACTTTTGCTTTAAAATCAGGAGCCTCCCTGAATGACAGATTCGTTGCCTGACCCCCGGTCATTCCTGACGAACCATGGGCAATCCGGTAGAGAAAATATTCATTAATTTTACGCGGAACTTCCGATATGCCTTGAAAATATCCCTGATCATCCTGACCCTTGCCGCGATTTTCCTCCAGGCTTTCAGCCAGGACCTGATCTGGGTACAGTTCACCCTGCACCGGTCCTACATCTCCCGGGAGCTTTGCATTCACAGGGACCAGCCCCGGATGCATTGCAACGGTTCCTGTTTTCTGAAAAAGAAGCTGGAGGAGGCCCAGGACCACGAAGGGAGTAAAACCGTGAAATTAAAATGGGAGATGCAGCTCTTCTCCCCCGCTTCCCCGACCGAAACCGGATCCACCCTTTCTTTGGCAACCGGGTACCCTCAATGGGATGAAAACCTGGCAGCCGGCACCCACCCGGGCATCCTCCACCCTCCCATGGCCTGATTCCCGTATTCAGGCCGAAGGACTGCCTCCCGTGGCCAATTCTTGTTTCCAGGCTTCCCTTTTCAACGCTGGATCACCGATATCGTGGCCCCATGGCCCATGGCGGGATTCCCTAAACTTTTTCCATGAAACCAATCCGAAGGATATTCATCCCGCTGATCTCCCTGGTATGTTCCGCTTCACTTTCCTCCGGACAGGGGCTGGTCCGGGGAAAGGTGATGGACCGGGAAACCGGTTTGCCCCTCCCGGGGGCCACCGTTTCCGGTCCCGGCGGGGACTCCCTTACCCGCACCGACCTCCTGGGAAATTTCCAATATTCCGGTGGAGGACCTTCCGACAGCCTCCGTTTTTCCTATTTGGGGTACCTCTCCAGGACATTGCCCGTAGCGCAAACCAGAAGGGTATTCCTTGCACCCTCCAGTTCCCCTTTGAAGGAGGTGATCGTTTCAGCCGACCGGGAAGATGAAACCCGGACCGGAGCCCCTGTCGCCATCAGCGTCATTTCCAGAAAAACCATCGACCAGACCAGGGCCACCCAACTGGACCAGTTGCTGAACCAGGCTTCCGGCGTTTATATGGTGGACCTGGGCAACCAGCAACATGCGATGGCCATCCGTCAGCCCCTCGGATACAACAACTATTTCCTCTACCTGGAGGATGGGATCCCCATCCGGCCGGAAGGGGATTTCAACCACAATGCCCTGATCGAAATGAACGATGCGGCGATCCAAAGAATCGAAATCCTGAAGGGACCTGCATCCTCCATTTACGGAAGCGAAGCCATCGGCGGCACCGTCAACTTCATCACCCCTCCCCCATCCAAAGACTTCCAGGGAGCGGTACAGGCCGAAGGAGGAAGTTATGGATATGGAAAAACCAGTTTCTCCCTGTCGGATTCCCGGAAGAAATCCGGTTTCTGGATCGGAGGGGCCTGGGAGGGGAAAACCGGGCCGGACAGTCTCTATGACAACTTCCATAAAGGGGCCCTGAGCATGAAGTTTACGGATTCCATGGGAAAACATGATCAACTTACCATCGCCGCGGCCCTGATCCATTATTACACCGACCAGAAGGGCGGCCTGGACAGTGCCCTGTTCTTTAAAAAAAATTACCTGGCCGCCCCGGTCAGTGACCAGCGATTCACCTACCGGAAAGTCGGTGCCTTAAGGACCCGGGCCACCCTGGAGCGGGATTGGGGATCCGGGGAAAAATCCACCCTCACCGTTTATTTCCGGAACAATGCGATAGGTCAGAATCCCTTTTATGACGAGGGGACCACCGCCACCCCGGGGCTCTACACCGGCCAGATCAATTCCGACGGGTTTACCAGTTACGGGATCCTCCTGCAACAGCTGGCCCATTTTAAATGGCTGGAAGGGGAATGGATCACCGGCCTGAGCGCCGATTACAGTCCCGAGCATTACCACGCCAACCTGATCTGGATCCGCCAGGACCAGGGGATTTTCGACCGGTTTACCGATCCGGATTCCGCGCTGGTCCGCTACCGGGCCAACATCCTTAATTCTGCGGTTTATTCCCAGGTCGAATTACACCCTTCCAGCCGGCTCCAGGTTTCCGCCACCCTGCGATACGACCGGCTGGATTATCGTTTTCGCAACGGCCTCGCCCCCGGTCCTTTCACCGGTCCCGCGGATACCGTCAGCCATTTCGACCACCTTACCCCCAGGCTGGGCCTCGATTATGACCTGGGCCGGGAACGGGGCCTGTATGCGAGCTACAGCATGGGATTTGCGCCGCCCAACATCACGGACCTGTACAGCGGTTATACCGTGCCGGGGCTTCGGCCCTCCAGCTTCAATAATTACGAGATCGGCGGATGGATGGGTTGGGGAGGAAAAGGTTCGGGGGAGCTCTCCCTCTACCAGATGTATGGCATCAACGAGATCGTCCAGGTAATCCAGCCCAACGGGATTTCGCTCGCTGAAAATACCGGAAGGACTTCCCACAGGGGCCTTGAACTTTCCCTCAAATATGCCCTTTTTCCCGGACTGGAATTTCGCCTGGGAGGAACCTTGGTCAGCCACCGGTATACCTCCTTCACGGATGGCAAAACCACCGTTTCCGGAAACCGGATGGCTGATGCCCCGCCCTATATTGTCAATTCCGGCCTGCGTTACCAGCCTCCCTTTTTGGGGGGATTCGGGATTTCCCTGGAATGGCAGGGTCTGGGACCCTATTACACCGATCCGGAGAACCAGCATTCCTACTCCGGATACCAGCAATTCAACCTGAGGGCGGATTACCGGGTGAACCGGTGGGAGTTCTGGGGTCAGTGCCTGAACCTGATGGACCAGGTTTACGCCACCATCGTGACATTCGGGTACGGTCAGAACACCTATTATCCGGGGATCCCGAGAACCTTCGAGGCCGGGATCAGGTATCAATTCGGGGCGTTGCGCTGAACGCATAAAAACCCTTTCCTCAAAGCCAAAGCTTAAACCTGCGGATGAACCAGGTCTTGACCATCTGGGTCAGCAGGCAATAGGAAAGCAGGATTCCGACCAGCCAGGGAAAATAGCTCAGGGGCAAGCCCTGCATTTTCAGCGCCGGGGCGAGAGGAGAAAAGGGAATGAAAATCCCGATGGCCATGATCAGGGTGGTCAGGGCCACCACGGGTGCGGAAGCCCAGCTCTGGATGAATGGAATTTTCCGGGTGCGGATCATATGGACGATCAGGGTCTGGGACAGCAGGCCTTCCACAAACCATCCGGACTGAAACAAACTCTGGCTGTGCGGAGAATTGGCCTTGAAAAGAAAAAACATCACCGCGAAGGTCGCATAATCAAAGATGGAGCTGATCGGGCCGATAAAGATCATGAACCTGCTGATCCCTCCGGGGTTCCATTTTTGCGGAGTCTCCAGGAATTCCTTATCCATGGTATCCCACGGGATGGAAGTCTGGGACATGTCATAGAGCAGGTTCTGGACCAGCAGCTGGATCGGCATCATGGGTAGGAAAGGAAAAAGGGCACTGGCCCCCACCATAGAGAACATATTTCCGAAATTGCTGCTGGCGGTCATCTTGATATACTTGATGATGTTGCCGAAAGTTCTCCG
>JANWKA010000140.1 GCA_025451655.1 Chitinophagaceae bacterium
GCAGGGGATCCGCATAATGGGCAATTCCGTAATTTCTTTCCAGGCAATCCCCGGGATTGTTAATATGCCATTCAAATTCATCCCTGAAATGCCGTATGGCCGCGGCCACAGGCCAGGCTGCTGCATCCCCGAGGGGGCAGATGGTATTGCCTTCGATCTTGCGCTGAACGTCCCAGAGCAGGTCGATATCGCTCATCTTCCCGTGTCCATATTCAATTTGGTGAAGGACCTTTTCCAGCCACCCGGTTCCTTCCCTGCAGGGACTGCACTGGCCACAGCTTTCATGGTGATAAAAACGAGCCAGGGTCAGGGTATGGCGCACGACACACTGGTCCTCGTCCAGGACGATGAACCCGCCCGAGCCCAGCATGGAGCCGGTTTCAAAACCTCCGTCCGCAAGACTTTCATAGGTCATCAGCCTTTTTTCCCCCTTTGCGGTGTGCAGGAGCAGGTTGGCCGGGAGAATGGGAACCGAGGATCCCCCGGGAATGCAGGCTTTCAGTCTTTTTCCCCCACTGATCCCTCCGCAGTATTCATCCGAATAAAGGAATTCCTCAACGGTGATCCCCATATCAATCTCATAAACCCCGGGGCGGTTGATATTCCCACAGGATGAAATCAGCTTGGTGCCGGTGGATTTCCCAACCCCGATCCGGGCATAGGCATCTCCGCCCATCTCCAGGACCGGAACCACGGCCGCCAGGGTCTCCACGTTATTGACCACGGTCGGGCAATCCCAAAGGCCTTTTACCGCCGGAAAAGGCGGTTTGATCCTCGGGTTGCCCCGTTTCCCTTCCAGGGATTCCAAAAGGGCGGTTTCCTCCCCGCAGATATAGGCTCCCGCACCCCGGTGCACATAAATCTGGCAGTCAAATCCGGTCCCCCCGATATTTTTTCCCAGCCAACCCTGCTCATTGGCCTCTGCGATGGCCCGGTCCAGGATGTCAACGATCCAGGCATATTCGCCCCGGATATAAATATAGGTCCGTTCGGACCCGAGGGCATAGCTGGAAATGATCAGGCCCTCGATCAGGAGGTGGGGGATCATTTCCATGAGATAGCGGTCTTTAAAGGTCCCGGGTTCCGATTCGTCCGCGTTGCAGACCAGGTAGCGGGGCACTCCCTCCGGCCTGGCCAGGAAGCTCCATTTCATACCGGTGGGAAAACCGGCACCTCCCCGGCCCCGGAGTCCGGATTTCTTCACTTCTTCCACGACCGCCTCAGGGCTTATCTTCAGTGCTTTCTCCAGGGCCTGGTAACCGCCCTGCCTCCGGTAGGCATCGTAAAACCGGATGCCCTCCTGGTCTGCTTTCCCGATCAATAATTTGGTGGCCATATCCTGAATTGCTTCCGGCGTTTTTTTCTTTGGTTACGCAAATTTAGTTCAGCTGCCCCGCTTTAGCCCTGCATTCCAGGATGATCTGGTCGACCCTGGCCGGGGTGAGGTGTTCCCGGTAAACGGATCCCAGCTGCATCATGGGAGCATACCCGCAGGCTCCCAGGCACTCTACGGTTTTCAGGGAGAACAGGCCGTCCGGCGTGGTCTGGCCCACTTCGATGCCGAGCTTTTTCTTCAGATAGGCGATGATCCCGTCGGATCCGTTAAGCATGCATGGGCCGGTCTGGCATACCTCAAAAACATAGGTGCCCAGGGGTTCCAGGTGGCACATGGAATAAAAGGTGGCCACCTCGTAAACTTCGATGGGTTCCAGTTTCAGCAGGGAAGCCACATAATCCAGGGTCTCCACGCTGAGCCACCCCCCTGCTTCCTGCTGCGCAATATGGAGCACGGGAAGGATGGCGCTTTTCTGCTTTCCCTCCGGATAGGATTCCAGGCATTTTTGAACCTGGCGCAACCCCAGTTCTGATAAAGTTTTCACGGTCTCGGAATTCCTTTTTGGTTCATCTTCAGGCATCCAGCTCTCCGGCGATCAGGTTCAGACTGCTCAGACAGATCACCGCATCGCTCAGCAATGCATTATGCACCAGCTCCGGGTAGGCCTGGTAATATATGAAACAGGGGCGGCGGAAATGAAGCCGGTAAGGCGTCCTTCCCCCGTCGCTGATCAGGTAAAACCCCAATTCTCCGTTTGCTCCTTCTACCGCCTGGTAGACTTCCCCGACCGGAGCGTCGATTTCCCCCATGATGATCTTGAAATGATAGATCAGGGCCTCCATCTTGGTATATACATCCTGTTTGGGTGCCAGGTAATAAGCTGGTGCGTCGGCATGGAAGATGTCCGCGGGTTCCTTTTCCATTTTTTGCAAGGCCTGGCGGATCAGGCTCATGCTTTCCCACATTTCCTGATTTCTGACCAGGAACCGGTCGTAGCAATCCCCGGTTTTTCCAACGGGAATCTTCAGGTCGAATTCTTCATAAGAGGAATAAGGCTGGGATACCCGGACGTCATAGTCCACCCCGGCGGCCCGGAGGTTGGGTCCCGTAAAGGAATAATTGAGGGCCCGCTCCGCACTGATGGGGCCGGCACCGATGGTCCGTTCCATGAAGATCCTGTTGCGGTTGAACAGCCTTTCAAACTCCGCCAGCACCCCGGGATATTCCGCCAGGAATTTGTCCAGCTTGCTGAATACCTTATCGTTGAAATTGCGCTCGAAACCGCCGATCCTCCCGATATTGGTGGTTAGCCGGGATCCACAGATCTCCTCATAGATCTCGTAGATCAACTCCCGGTATTGCATCAGGTACAGGAACCCGCTGTAGGCCCCGGAATCCACTCCCACCACGGAATTGCAGATGAGGTGGTCGGAGATCCGGGCGAGCTCCATGATGATGACCCGCATGTAATCCACCCTTTTGGGCACCCGGAGGCCCAGCAACTTTTCAATGGTCAGATGCCACCCGATGTTGTTGATCGGGGAGGAGCAATAGTTCATCCGGTCGGTCAGGGGGGTTATCTGGTAGAAAGGGCGCCGCTCGGCCAGTTTCTCGAAAGCCCGGTGGATATATCCGACGGTCGAGGTTGCCCCCACGACCCGTTCTCCGTCCATTTCCAGGATGTTCTGGAAAACGCCATGGGTAACCGGGTGGGTGGGCCCGAGGTTCAGGGTAGTGGTTTCCTTTTGAAGACTGTCCTGTCGTAATTGAATATGCTTTTCCGTCATTCCGAACCCCCATCGGGGAGCTTTTTATCATTAATTCCTGCCGAACATTTCATCATCCTTGTCTTTGCGGGACTGGTCCTCCAGCGGATATTGCTTGAGCATTGGAAAATAATCCATTTCATCCACATTGAGAATGCGCTTCAGGTTGGGGTGCCCCACAAAGTTGATTCCGAAAAAATCATAGGTCTCTCGCTCCATCCAGTTGGCCCCGGCAAACAGCCTGGAAGCCGTGAAGACATCCGGGTTCCGGATATCCGTGAACAGCTTCATCCGCAACCTGACGTTATCCACCAGGTTGTGCAAGTGGTAAACCACTGCCAGTTCCGCTCCTGTCTGGTCAGGATAATGCACCGCGGTCAGGTCCGTGAGGAATCGAAACTGCAGTTCGGGATCCTCATAAAGGAATTGAAGGACCTTCAGGTTCATCTCCGCGGGCACGGTAAAACCCAGCATTCCGTAAGGCTCCCCGAATCCGGACACTGCATCAGGGAATTTTTCCTTCAGCCGCTCTTCTATACGCGCATGGGTCAGTGCCATATCAGCAAGGCTATGAATGATGCAGGTCACTGGATGCCATAGGTGGCCAGGAGCTCTTTATAACGATCCGAATTCCTCCTTCTGAGGCTTTCCTGTCCCACCAGCTCCTGTACTTTCATGAATCCGTCGATAATCCCTTCCGGCCGGGGCGGGCAACCCGGTACATAGACATCCACCGGGATCACCTGGTCGATGCCCTGAAGGACGGGATAGCTGTCGAAGATCCCTCCGCTTGCGGCGCAGGCCCCGACGGCCATCACCCACCGGGGTTCGGCCATCTGCAGGTATACTTCGCGCAGGACCGGACCCATTTTTTTTGCGATGGTTCCCATCACCATCAGCAGGTCACACTGGCGCGGGGAGAAACCCACCCGCTCGGCTCCGAACCGGGCCAGATCATAATGGGATCCCATGAGGGCCATGAATTCAATCCCGCAGCAGGAAGTGGCGAAAGGCAGTGGCCAAAGGGAGTTCTTACGAGCCAGCCCGACGGCCTTGTCGAAGGAAGTGGCGAAAAAACCCTGTCCGGTGTACCCTTCCGGGATCTTCCCCACCTTCACCTTGGTATGATATTGAACGGGTCTTGCCATGATCATCGGTTAATATCCTCAGGAAGGGCAGGGAAACTAATCCCGCCAGTTGAGGGCCCCTTTCCTGATGATGTAAAAAAATCCGGCGAAGAAAAACGCCACGAACAGCACCATTTCCCAAAAACCGGCCCACCCCAGAATTTTAAAATTCACCGCGTAAGGATAGAAAAAGATCACTTCCACATCGAAGAGCACGAAAAGGATGGCCGTCAGGAAATAATTGATTGCCATGGGCTGCCGGGCATTGCCCTGGGATTGGATGCCGCATTCAAAATTCTCCAGCTTGTCGGAGCCCTTTCTTTTGGGTCCAAGCAAATGGGTGGCAATCATCACTCCTCCCACAAAAACCAGGGCCATGATCAACTGAAGGACTATCGGGAAATAGCTTATGGGCGTCGTTCCGGCCTCAAGGACATAACTGTGAAGCAACATGACTGGTTTTTCCTCCGAAATAAAGCACAAAAATACGCCAACCCGGACAATATTCAAACGGAATTCGGATGGGCGAGCCAGGGAATGAGCATATAAAAAAAGTCCTTCCGCCGGGAAGGACTTTTTTTAAAAACTTTTACCCTCGGGTACCTGCACCTATCCCCCTGATGATTTTTGAGTGGGTTTGGCATGCCTTTGATTATACTCATCCAGGGACTTGTAATAGCCCTGGATCTTGGTGGCCGTCTCGTTATTGGGGTCGATCGCGAGCAGCTTTCTCACATAGGTTTCCGCAAGGTCCCGTTTATTTTCATGCACTGCATTGATGGCCAGATTGGCATAGATGTTCTGGGCAAGTGCATTGTGCGGATCGATCCCGATCAGCTTGTCGGCATAGGTGGATGCACCGTCGTTATCCCCTTTTTTCATATCCACCGTGGCGATATAGAAATAAGCCTTGGTGAGCTGGCCGGTCTTGGATGAATCAGTCGGGCTGATCAGGGAAATATATTTGGTATAGGCGGGCACCGCGGTCCCCGTGTAGCCGGTATCCTCCTGGGCCTGGGAAATGGCGAGATAATAATAGGCGACCTGCTGGTCCTTGGCTTCCGGATATTTCTGGGCCATGGTCTGGAACACCGCGATCGCGCTGTCGAGCTTGCCTGCATACATGTCCGATAGCCCATACCAGAAATAATCATAAATGCTGGCCTGGGGACCTGCCATCGTGATGATCTTTTTATAATAAAGGGCGGCGCCCTGGAAATTCTCCTCCTTCCTCAGCTGGTCAGCCAGGCTCCGGAGGTATCCCAGGTCGGAAGAAGTGTCTGAGTTCACCGCTTTTTGCACATAGAGGTTGGCAAGGGAATCTTCCTTCAGTTTGCTGAGGATCTCGCTGTAGGTGATATAGTCAAAGGGGATGGAAAGCTTCGAGGGATCCTGGCGCTGGAAATAGGTATCCATGTTCTTTTGCGCATCCAGGGAATCTCCCATGGCGTTTTCGCTTACCGCCATCAGTTTGTATAACCTCGTCTGGGTCTGCTTGTTCAGGGAAGGCATGATCTGGTTGGCCTTGTCGATCGCCTGCTGATACTCCTTTTTGGAGAACAGGATGTCCACCTGGTAGGCCTGGGCGTCGACCTTGTCGTCGGTGAGGGCGGTGTATTTGTCCAGGTATTGCTGTGCCTGGTCGAGGTTGCGGAACCTGTAATACCAAAACAGGTTATAGTAGGCAGGAACATAATTCGGGTCGGAACTGATCGCCGTCTGCCAGTTGGGCAGGGCCAGGCTGTCCACATGGGCGGACTGGTACAGGAGGCCCAGCTTGTTATAAGCCTCGGCGTATTTGCTGTCCGCGTTGATCGCGTTGAGGTACTGGTTGGCCGCGTTGCCGCCTCCATTGGGAGTGGCCAGGTAGGCATCGCCCATCGCGTCATAATCCGCCGCGCTATAATCCTTTTTGCGGTTCTTTTTGTTATCCTTGATGCTTTTCATTTGGTCCAAAGCATACATGTTGTCCGCCTTTGGGGAAGTTGCGGAGGCTTCCAGGATTGCCCTGCCCACATCGAAATCCCGGTCCTCTGAGACATTCATGGCCTGCTGGAACTGGATTTTCGCCGAATCGTACTGGCCGTTCACAATATCCATCCTCCCGGTTCCCACGATATTGAGCGCGGAATTGGGGTTGACCCGGAGCCCCTTGGCGAAATCCGCCCGGGCGGCATCATTGTCGCCCAATGCCTGGTCAGCCAGACCGAGGTAATAATAGGCCGCGTCATTATTGGGAGTGGCCGCAATGACCTTCTGGAGATCGGATTTTGCGGTCTGGTATTTCTCATAGTACAGGTCCTTGATGCCGTCGTCCAGGGTTTGGGCGAAAACCGGACTGGCAACCGCAGACAGCAGGATCACCATCAGGGTCCTTAATGTTTTCCCTTTTTTCATTGGTTTGGAATTTTGGTCTATGTGGTTGGAATTAAAATTTCATTGCAGATTGACATCTTTGAAAACAATATCCAGCCTCGCAGGGAAAAGCCGGAAACTGCCGATGATGAGCTGTCCCTGCTGCCCCCCGAGGAAATTTGAAAATCCGCTCCCCAGACCCAGGTAGGGCTCCCTCAGCACGAAATAAAAAGCCCTGGTCAGGGGATAGCTCCTCAGTGCAATATACGCCTGATAGGGTTTAAAATAATCAGTCATGGATCCTCCCCTGATCGCCACCACCCTGGTTTTGCTCAGGAAACTCAAACCGGTGGAATCCGCCGGGTCCGAGATCCAGCTCACCCCGATCACCCCCATGGCGTCGGGGTGAGCGGCCACATAATCGACCACCCCCGGGCAGGATCCTGCGATCACCACACCCTTGGGGAGTGATTTTCCCCTGTTGATCGAATCGATGGCATATCGCACGAGGCTGGAGTTATGGTTATCGAAAACAAGCTTCAGGTTGAAATGCCGGTCGCTGCCATCCATGATGGACCGGACATCGTCCATGGTAAGCTGGGTATCCGGGCTGGAAGGATTTACAATGAGCGCCACGGCATCCCAGGCAAGGATCTTGGCGGTTACCGGTTCCCGGATGGTGTCGAAATAATGATTTTCGGCCTCATTGGGCTTCCGGGTCACGATAATCAGGGTGGCGCTGTCATTGATCAGGTCGTTAAAGCAATCGGCCTCGGCTTTGTACCTAGGAATAATATGGGCCCCGGGATGCTGGGCCTCGAATACCCTGATTTCAGAATCCATTAAAGGCTGGTAGGACGCGTCCACCGAAATATGGATGGTCCCGGTAGAAAGCGTCGTCAGTGCCCGGTGCGCTCCGGAGTTGCAACTTAAAAGACCCGCCAGCAGCAGGAAGGCGGCATATTTGATCAGCTGACTCATGAATTCGTACCGTTCTTTGCTTTCATCAGGGGTTAAAAAATATGCCGGATTCCCCGGTAGGCGCGGTAGGATCCATAAACCAGAAGAAGGCCCCCTAAGCTGAGGTAAACCGGGGAGGACAGGCCAAACCTGGTCTGGAACCTGCCTGAAAAGATGACAAAAAGACCCCCCAGGATATAGAATGCACCCATGGACAAGTCGAATACCATCCTAAAAGTCACATAACCCTTGTTATGCCGGTTCCTTTCGTTCAGATCCATGGCTTCAATCAGCAATTATACAAAAATCTGACCTGTTTCAATCCCCATCCGCTACCGGGAGACAGGCTGCCCGATCACCAGGATCACAAAAAGGCCATTTTCCATAGAAAGAAAGCGCCTCCCGGCCCGATTATACCCGATTTAACATCCATTTACCAATCTGCCGGGTGCAGGATTTATATTTAACTTTGGCCTCCCGCCCGGGTTTCCGGGCTCCGGAAACACCCTAACCGCACCGGTTCATGAAGATACTGATGGTCTGCCTGGGCAATATATGCCGCTCCCCGATGGCGGAAGGAATCCTGAGAAACAGGGTCCTTCAATCCGGCCTTCCCTGGATGGTCGACAGCGCGGGCACGGAAAGCTACCATGTGGGTGAACCTCCCCATCCTTTCGCGGTCCGTACCGCCGCCCGGCACGGGATCGATATTTCCGGGCTGAGGGCCAGGAAGTTCATCAGGGAGGATTTCCGGAATTTCGACAAGATTTACGCCATGGCTACCGACGTGTATGGGGAGATCCGGGACCTTTCCGCCCCGGATGACCCCATGGAAAAGGTGCAGCTCTTCCTGGAAGAGCTTTATCCCGGCAAGATCAAGTCGGTCCCCGATCCCTATTACAGGCCTGAAAAAGCGTTCCGGGAAGTTTTTGACCTGCTGGACCGGGCCTGCATCCAGATCCTGTCCAAATATAGCGGCCTTCCGGCCTTTTCTTTCCAGAACGCCCAAAGAAAACGATGATCCAGCCTTCCATACCCAAGGGGACCCGTGATTTTCCACCCGCCGTGATGCGTAAAAGGCAGTTTATCCTGGACACCATCCGCGTTATTTTCGAACGTTATGGCTTCCAGCCCCTGGAAACCCCCAGTATGGAAAACCTGGCCACCCTGGAAGGAAAATACGGGGAAGAGGGCGACCAGCTCATGTTCCGGGTCCTGGACAACGGGGAAATCCTGGAAAAAGCCAGGGATGCCGCTGATACCCGTCAACTGGTCTCCAGGCTGAGCAGCAAGGCCCTCCGTTATGACCTGACCATTCCTTTCGCCCGCTTTGTGGTGATGAACCAGCACCAGCTGGTCTTCCCTTTCAGGCGATACCAGGTCCAGCCCGTCTGGCGGGCGGACCGTCCCCAGAAAAGCCGCTACCGGGAATTTTATCAGTGCGACGCGGATATCATCGGAACCGACTCCCTGCTTTGCGAAATCGAATTGCTCCAGCTGCTCGATGAGGCGCTCACGGCCCTGGGGCTGAAGGATGCCGGGATCCGGATCAACCACCGGTCCCTTTTGGCCGGCCTGGCAGGCCTCACCGGCAGGCCGGAGATGCTTCCGGAGATCACCATCGCGATAGACAAGCTGGACAAAATCGGATGGAGCGGGGTGAGCGAGGAACTGCTCCTGAGGGGAATGGACTCCAGAGCCATCCAGGTGGTTGCGAATTTCATAGCCATCCGGGGCGACCACCAAAAGGTCCTGGAATCCCTGCGGGCCTTGTTTCCGGAAGGTTCCCCGGGACACCCGGGAGTGGTGGGTCTGACCGGGATCCTGGAAAATTCCTATGCCGGCCTGGGATCCCGGGTCCTGATCGACCTTTCGCTGGCCCGCGGGCTCCATTATTATACAGGCACGATTATCGAGGCCTTACCACCCGAAGGGGTGAAGACCGGCAGCATCGCAGGAGGAGGCCGTTATGATGACCTGACCGGGCTATTTGGCCTGAAAGGCATTTCGGGCGTGGGGATTTCCTTCGGGGTGGACCGGATCTATGATGCCCTGGAGGAGTTGGGGCTCTTTCCTCCGGACCAGGACAGCAGGACCCGGGTCCTTTTCCTGAACCTGGGTGAGGAAGGCATGCAGCAATCCTACCGGCTCCTGCAGCGGATGCGCCAGGCCGGAACACCGGCTGAAATCTACCCTTCCCAGGCAAAAATGGACCGCCAGTTGAAATATGCCGACAAAAACAGGATCCCCTACGTTGTGATGATCGGAGGATCCGAGCTGGAGGCGGGAAAATTAAGTCTGAAGGACCTTTCCACAGGGCAACAGACCCTGATCAGTGCCGAGGAACTGCTCGGATGGTCCTTCTAAGCGGGGAAAACCAACCTGATTATTCATAAATTAGGGCTTCGGCTCCAGAAAAATTAAAAAGAAAAAGATGAAAAAAACCTGCTCTCCCCTCCGCATCGCCCCGGTCCTGCTTTTGGTTCTCCTGGCCTCCTGCACCCGGAGACAGGATCCCACCTTTTATATTCCAAAGGATGCTGCGGTTGTCGCCGGGCTCAACCTCGGCAGGATCACTTCGGAAGTGAACCTCGACACCCTCCTGAAATCCCCGATGGTCCGGGAGATTATTCATCATGTGGAGGATAGTGCCTCCAGACAGGTGATCCAGGACCCCTACTCCCTGGGGGTGGACCTGACCGGGGAAGCGTTCCTGTATATGGAAAACGATACCGCCCGGGGAATCCATTATGTTGCCCTGGTTGCTCCTCTTTCCGATCCTGCTAAATTGGTAGCCCATCTCAAAGCCAACCATCCGGCCGCAGCGGTGAAGACCGACGGGACCGGGGGACACCTCAATCTCAACGGAATGGGAATGATCGCCTGGGACTCCCATGTGGTCATGGTATTCCACCAAATGGGCATGGGCGACCAGGATTCCGTGAAGGAAAATTTCCTCAACCTCTTCCACGATCTGGCCGGGCAGGGAAAATCCGGTTCGGTGGCCAGTCTGAGCTCTTTCCCCCAGTCCAGGGGCGATTTCATGGTATGGATGAATATCGGTTCGGTGATTCAGCACCTGGCAGGCAATCAAAAGTTTAAAATGGCAGCCGGCATGCTCCGGCCGGAGATTTACCAGGGAAATTTCTTTGATGCGGAGGGGAATTTCGAGCAGGGTAAAATCGTACTGAATTCCACCTATACCTTCAACGACCAGATGGCCCATATCATGGGCAAGATTTCTTCCCGGAGCCTGGACCCCGACCTGGTCCGGCGGATTCCTTCCGCCAACCCGGTCGGGCTGCTCGCCTTTTCCTTCCAGCCTTCCGGAATCAAGGATTATCTGAACCTTCTGGGAGTGGAGGGGGTTGTGGATGAGGCCATGAGCCAGAAAGCAAATATCGGTCTGGACACGGCCCTGGATGCGTTCAAAGGCGATATCATCCTTGCCCTGCTCCCCAAAAGCCCTTCCGATACCTCCATGCGCTGGATCGGGGTGATCACCGTGGGAGATACCGCCTCCATGGACAAAATCCTGAATGGGGTAGCCTCCATGGGAATGCTTCAGAGGCAGGGCCCCATGTCCTACACCCTTGCAGCCTCCATGGATAAAAAGGGCATGACCCTGGAGACCAGTTCCCGATTCCTGGTGATGGCTTCTTCCAAAGATCTGGCTGACCAGTATATTTCCGGCTCCGGTTCCACATTCACCGGCCCGATCGCGGACCAGGCGAAATCAAAATCTGCGGTGTTTTACCTGGATTTCACGGGCATCGGAGATATTATGAAAGAAGCCGGCGCCGCCCTGCCCTGGAAAATAAACAGGATGGGTGAACGCGCCCATCTGGTCCGGGATGTGATTTCGACGACCAATCCACTCAGCGGCAATTCGGTGACCAGCAACCTGACCCTGGATATGACAGACAGCAGCACCAACAGCCTCCAGCAGATTCTGGAGGCAGGGATCCATGCCTTCAAATCCCACCAGCCCATGGCCGATTCGACGGATCAATCAGGGCATTGATCCTCCCGGATCATTCCAAACAGGACCAACGCATGCTGGATATCAGACTGCATCAACTATTGCCCATCCCGCTGGGGGATGAACTCCGGCAAAAGCCGTCAGATATCTGGAACAGGGATTTCTCCTGCCAGCAGGGGGAGTTCGTGCATATCCGTGCCCCTTCCGGGACCGGAAAGACCACCCTGATCCATTTCCTGTTTCGCATCCGCCAGGATTATGAAGGAAGGATCCTCCTGGGAGGGGAAGACCTCCGCGACATGAACGAAACCCGGCTGGCCCGCCTCCGGCAGCGCCATTTCAGCATTGTATTCCAGGATCTCAGGCTCTTCCCCGCGATTACCGCAAAGGAAAACCTGGAGGTCAAGAGCATCCTCACCGAATCCTCCCCGGACGGAAGGATTGCCGAATATGCTTCGTTGCTGGATCTTTCCGGAAAGCTGGAAGATCCCGCAGGCCGCTTGTCCTACGGAGAACAGCAACGGATCGCAATCATCCGGTCCCTGCTTCAGCCCTTCGACTGGATCCTGCTGGATGAACCCTTCAGCCACCTGGACCGGGCCAATATCCACCGGGCTTCTGAATTGATCGCCTCGGCCTGCAAGGCCCAGGGAGCAGGCATGATCCTGGTGGACCTGGAGGACGATGACCATTTCGAATACACCCGAAAACTCAGACTTTGAAGCCGAAGACCGGAAAACGGATCGCCAGACTCGTCGGAAGAGGCCAGGGTAGAGCTCCCCTGGTATTTGCCCTTTCCGGGATGGGGATCGGAGTGCTGGTGCTCCTGCTGGCCATCCAGGCCTGGATCGACCTGGGAGGCATTCTCGGTGCTTCTTCAAGCGGGGGGTTTGGTGATTTTTTAGTGATCCATAAGGAAATCCCGGCCGATCGTTCGGCCCATTCTTCCTTCACGGTCCCGGAGATCCGGGATCTGGAACACCAGCCTTTCGTGAAATCCGCGGGCCCCATCACAGCCAACCTGTACCGGGTCGCTGCCGCGGCAGGGTTTCATATCCGGTTTTCCACCGACCTGTTCTTCGAATCCGTACCGGACACCTTCCTGGACCACCGCCCCCCCGGCTGGCACTGGGAGCCCGGGGATGTGGTGGTTCCGGTGATCCTTTCCTCCCAATACCTGTCCATGTACAATTACGGGTTCGCCCTGAGCCAGGGACTTCCCCAGTTATCCGAGTCTGCAGCCGAGGCGATCCCGATCAACATCACGATTTCAGGGCCCGGGGGGACCTCCAGCCTCCTGGCCCGGGTGGTAGGATTTTCAGACCGGATCTCCTCCATCCTGGTCCCAAGGCAATTCATGGACTGGGCTAACGCTCATTATGCGCTCGCTCCTGCCGGGCCTCCCTCGGGGATGATCATCAGGGTGGCCGATCCTTCCGATCCTGCACTGGCAGCCTACCTGAAGACCCATCATTTGCAAACCGACAATGAAAAGCTCCACTATAGCAGGATCCGGGTGATCCTCGCCACCGTCCTATCGGCAATCGGCCTTTTCGGGATCCTGGTGATCCTGCTGGCCCTGATGATCTGCGCGGTGAATCTCCGGCTGATGATTGCAGGCAACCGGGAGGAGATCCGGCTGCTCACCGTCCTGGGATACGAATCCCGGACGCTTTCCAGGGCCCTGGTCGGGGGTCTCATTCCCTGGTATTTTGGGGTGGCGGCAACCGGCCTGGTGATCACCGGAGCCCTCGAGTGGGCAGGGTGGAAAATCCTGGGTGCCAAAAACCTTCCCGTGAGCCCCATGATCTCTATTTTCCCCGTTCTGGGAGCGATCGGGGTCCTCGTGGTATTTTCCCTGGTGACCCGGGGCTCGGTGCGCAAAAACATTCGGGCCGTCTCCTGAAATCCGGGACCCGGACCCCGTTCGCATGTTACTTCCATGAAAGTCGCCATCTGCCTCGATCGCGCCCAAATCCATCCGGACTCCCGGGCAGCGGAATACACCCGCGCTCTGGTGGAATCCATGATGGATTGCCATCCGGAGACGGAATTCCTTTATATCCCGGGGGTCCCGCCTCAACCCCCACACCTTTCCCGGGATCCCGGTCAAAATATCCGGATTTTGAACGGGCCCGCTTCAAACCCCCGGTCTCCGGTTGCCCGCCTCCTGCAACAGCGCCTGGTGAACCGTCAGATCCGGAATTTTAGCCCCCGGGTCCTGCTCGCCACCACATCTTTCGCAACATGGGGAGCTCCGGTCACCCTGCTTTTCCCGGAGTTGTTTTATCCCGGGCGGGGCGCCGGAACCTTGCGGAAGGCCACCCGTTCCTGCTCCAGGATCCTCTGCCTTTCTGAAAGGGCCGGCACCGAAATCCTCCGGCTCGCTCCCCAAAAAACGATGCTGGTGGTCCCTGCGGCAGCCCGCCCCGGATTTCATCCGCTTTCCCTGGAGGAACGGATGCAGATCCTGGCCACCCATACCGGGGGCATGGAATACCTGGTTTGTCCGGAAAACCTGGATCTCTCCGGGTTCCTCTGGGTGCTTAAATCCTTTTCCGGGATGAAACAGAAGGTTTCTACCCGGATGAAATTGCTCTTCACCCGGATCCCGTCCGGTCCGGAAAAGAAATGGAGGCCCACACTGGACACATTCCATTTCAGAACGGAGGTCCTTCTCGCCCCGGGTTCACTCCCGGAAGCCACATGGATCGCCGCAGCTTATGCGATGATCCTTCCTTCCGGAAATCCCGCCATCCCTCTGGCCCTGGCTGAGGCCATGGCCTGCGGGGTTCCGGCCCTGGTGCCTGATGGCTGGACGAAGGGGGATCCGGACGATGGGGCCCTGCTCCGGGCCGGGTCGATTGAAGAGGCCTCGGCCTGCCTGACCACCCTGTACCTGGATGAAAAGCTTCGGACCCGGATGTCCCGGATTGCCCTGGACCGCTCCGCTTCCCGGGGCTGGAAGGGGGCGGGGGAAAGATTATGGGAATGCCTGGCAGGGACCTGAAGGCTGGAGAGATAATCTTATCTTTATGCCCCCAAAACCAAGGACATGCCCACCAACCGGATCGAGATCTCCGTGGAGCTGAATGAGGAAAAGGTCCCCCAATCCATCTCCTGGACCAACCAAACGGGGGAGGAGGCAAAGAACAACAGGGCAAAGGCCATGATGCTTTCCTTCTGGGATGGGGAAGACCGGACCACCATGCGGCTGGACCTCTGGACCATGGACATGATGGTGGACGAGATGACGGATTTTTTCTACCAGACCCTGGTGACCATGGCAGATACCTATAAAAAGGCTACGCACTCCGAGGAGCAGGCCCGGGACCTTTCCCGGTTTGCCAGGCAGTTCCGGGAAAAATTCCTGGAACAGGAAAAGGCGGCCCAGGGGATTGCAGGGAAATAACCGATACACATATGAGCCTGGAACAAACCGTGAACGAAGGGATCAAAAAAGCCATGCTGGCCCGAAACGAACCGGAACTCAGGTCCTTCAGGGCGATCAAGGCGGCCATACTCACCGCCAGGACCGCTGAAGGGGGAAGCCGGGAGCTGAGTCCTGCTGACGAAACCAGGCTGCTGCAAAAACTCCTCAAGCAGCGCAGGGATTCCCTGGAGATCTTCACGGCCCAGCACCGGGAGGATCTGGCTCAACGGGAGGCCGAGGAAATCACCCTCATCGAAAAGTTCCTTCCGGAGCAAATGTCCGCTCCAGACCTGGAAAAAGCCATCCGGGAAATCATCGCTGAAACCGGGGCGTCTGAACCCGGGGATATCGGCAAATTGACCGGAATCGCCATCAAAAAGCTCGGAGCCTCGGCAGACGGCAAAACCATTTCAGCAACCGTAAGACAAATCCTTTCCCGGTAACCCCCCAATCCCTCCCATGATCATCGATCTCCTTTTTGTCCTTTTCATGATCCTGGCCATTTTCAACGGCTTCTCCAGGGGTTTTGTTCTCGGGCTGTTCTCGGTCATTACCCTTCTGGCTGCCCTGATCCTGGCGATCAAGTTTTCCACGGTCTTCCTGACCTATGCCCGGGGGCATTTCCATCTGGTGGGGAGCTGGTGGCCCCTGATATTTTTCATCCTGCTCTTCCTGATTGCCGTGGTGGTGATCAACTGGGTCGGAAGGCTGATCACCAAACTTCTTGAAATCGCCCTGCTGGGCTGGCTGAACCGCCTGGTCGGGATTATTTTTTATATCTGCATCTACACCGTCATTTTCAGCGTGCTGCTCTGGCTCGCCGACCGGGTTCACCTGATTTCAGATTCGGAGAAAACAGGTTCCTGGGTTTATTCCCGGATCGCTTTCCTCGGACCCAGGCTGATCACTTTAATCGGGGATCAAATCCCCCATTTCCGTCATTTGATGCAAAACCTGTCCGACCTTTTTGACCGCATGGCCAGGCCGGCTCATTAAATCCGGATCATCCGGTATCATTAAAAACAGCATCCATGTTCAAGTTCAAAGCTTTCCTTTTCTGGCTTTGTTGCTCCGCGCCCTTTTTGGCCGGAGCCCAGGTCCATTCCCAGCAGCCTTCCTCCCCCTCCAGGCCGGAGATCATCTACCATGTTTTTGAAAGGAGTTTTTACGACAGCAACGGGGACGGGATCGGAGACCTGAACGGTCTCCGGGAAAAGCTGGGATACCTGCAGCACCTGGGAGTGACTTCCATCCTGATGGTGCCCATCTACCAATCGGATTTTTACCACAATTACTTCGGGAAGGATTTTGAAAAGGTAGATCCCGCTTTCGGGACCATGGCCGATTATGTCGCCCTGGTTAAAGCGGTCCACGCCCGGGGCATGAAGATTTACATGGATATGGAAACCCAGTATGTCACCGGCGACAATCCCTGGTACCGGGATGCCACCAGCGATCCGCATTCCCCATACCGGGATTACATCCTTTGGGCGGATTCCTCCCAAAACAAGCCGGCGGGGATCATTTACAACATGACCCGGATCCGGTCCTACGACGGGACCTCCCAGGCGGTTGCTACCGCGAACCTGCTCAATCCGAAAGTCCTTCAGTACAATATTCAGCTGTTCCGGTTCTGGGAGGATCCCAACCACGACGGAAAATTCGATGACGGGGTGGACGGCTTCCGGCTGGATCACATGATGGACGACCTGGACCACAAGGGAATACTCACCCACCTGTTCCAAAGGTTCTGGACCCCCCTCATACTCGCCGTGAAAAAGGTGAACCCGAAGGTGATTTTCATCGCCGAGCAGGCCAACTGGGGCGATTTCGGATCGGAATATTTCCGGGAAGGCCATGTGGACCGGGTCTTTGATTTCCGGCTCCGGTTTGCAATCGCTGCCTTCAATAAAAAACAGATCGGCCTGATGGCCGATTCCACCCTGGGATTGATGCCTCCCGGACACCAGCAGATTGTATTCATTGAGAACCACGATCTGCCGCGCTTCGCTTCCGTAGCAGGCCTGAACAAATCGAAGGAAGAAATCGGGGGAGCACTCGGATTGCTGATGGGTGGGGTTCCCTCCATATATTACGGCCAGGAACTGGGCATGTATGGGGGATTTGAACATTTCGGCAATACGGACGGCAATGATATTCCCAAAAGGGAAGCCTTCGAATGGTTCCGGGCCGATACCGGAAGGGGAATGGCCCTCTGGTACAAGGACACGGGTCCCTGGTGGGACAGCACCCACCTGGTCCCGAATGATGGCATTTCCCTCCAGGAAGAAGAGCCCGACCCCTCCTCCCTTTGGAATTTCTACCATACCCTGATCGGGATCCGCGAGACCCAGCCTCCCCTGTACAAGGGCCATTATTTCACCCTTCCCAATGACCAGGACAGCGTGTTTTCCTTTCTGCGGGTTACGGGCGACCAGGAGGATATCGTTATGGTCAACCTGTCCGGTTCCCCGAAGGCGGTTCAGGCAGATTGTTCCGGACCGGGAATAAAACCCAGGACCCTGCATCTGCTATTCGGGCACCAGCAGGCTGCAATTCAGGGAGCAAATTTCACGGTAACCCTTCCTGCCTATGCGATCGATTTGTGGAAGGTAAACTGATCCGGTTTCCCATGCCGGGACCACCGGCTTAGTCTCTTGCGCCCATGCCTACCGCACCCGGACTCTCCAATTATCCCCTGGACCCCAGCCTGGATTTGTTCCAGCCCCACCAGAATCTTTTCGTCGCATCAGAGATCGGGAGTTTCGATGTGGCCACAGGGGAAGGCACCATCCGCTGGAAGGCCCATCGCTGGCAGCCCCGATCCGCATTTGGCACATCGGAGATCCAGTTGTTGCCCTGTAATGACCTGGGGATCCTCTGGAGGGACCAGGAATGCTCCCCCGAATTCCCCTTCAGCCTGAGTTTCCCCGGTCCCGGAATGATCCGGCTCCAAATCGGTACCGCTCCCCTGCTTCCCAAACCGGGCCCCTCCCTGATGATCCCAGGCAACCCGGCTGAACTTCCGGTTCTGCAGGGCTGGGACTTTGGGGTCCGGGAAGGTCGGAAGACCTGGAGCTGCCCCCAGGGCATGCTCCGGATGGCCAACGGGGAATTCGGATTGGAGTTGTTTGGACGGGAGGCAATGCCCCTGACCCGTACCCTGGGCGGGGAGATCCTCAGGGCCCCCCATCCCGAAGCGATACCCTTCCTTTTTTTGACCAGGGCTTCAGACCAAAGCCGGAGCATCACCGCAAGTTTTTCGCTGGCCCCCGGGGAAAAGATCTGCGGCTGCGGGGAATCTTTCACCGCCCTGGACAAGCGGGGCCAGAAGCTGGTCCTGTTCAGCACCGACACCCGCACCGTGCAGACGGACCGCATGTACAAGCCAGTCCCCTTTTTCATCAGCAGCCGGGGATA
>JANWKA010000141.1 GCA_025451655.1 Chitinophagaceae bacterium
AGTGCGCCGGGAGCGAGTGGGACGATCGCCGTGTCCACCCGGCCGGTGGAATCGATATTCAGGGTGTCGATATATTGGTTCGGGCGGTTCGTCCGTTTAACTGGCAGGGTATCGCTGCGGCCCGGAACGGTGTCCGTTTTTTCAGGATGCCCCGGGGGTCCGGACCATACGGCGGGTAGGAATGGAGGGGGATGGGTTAAAATCCCGGCATCAGCCGGAAAAAACGACAGTCCGCAAACCGCAAGGAAGAGAAGCCGGGGAAAAATATTTTTTAATCTATTTTTGCAGCTGAAATTCATGTCTGTAGCGAACAAATTTAGCGTTTATTAGATATGAGCCTTCGGAGCCGATAATCTTTAACAAAATACCAGCATGACTCGTGGCAGTTTCATTTCCAGGATTTTGATCTGCCTGCCCCTGTTCGCCTTCCTGCCTTCCCGGCCTCCCCTGGCGGTTGCGAAACCAACCCCTCCTGCGGACCCTTTCACGGTATGCATCGATCCCGGTCACGGGGGCCATGATTATGGGGCCCATGGCAATTTTTCCTTCGAAAAGAACATCACCCTGGAAGTGGCCATGAAGCTGGGAAGGCTTTTGGAACAAACGCAGCCCGATGTCCGGGTGATATTTACCCGGACGGAAGATGTATTCATTCCCCTTTATGAAAGGGCCGATATCGCCAACCGGGCCAAAGCGGACCTGTTCATTTCCATCCATTGCAATTCCTCCCGGGACCGGATCGTCAAAAGACTGATCGGTCACCGGACCGTCACCCGGCACGGGAAGAAAAGAAGGGTTCCCGTTTACCGGATCCACCGCTACCACGAGACCGATGCCAACGGGGTGGAGACCTATGTCCTCAGGCTGGGCAGGCTCGATGAGAAAACCCAGGCGATTGAGAATTCCGAACAAACCGAAGGAGACAGTACCATCATCATCGATAGTGCCCAGGATGTGGCACAGGCCGAAAACGCCTCCATCTACCAGGAAAAAAATTACCAGGAACATTATAACGGCTACGATCCTTCCAACCCGGCCAGCTTCGTCCTGCTGGCCCTCACCTCATCGGCATACCAGCAGCAAAGCATCGAGTTTGCCAACATGGTGCAGCAGTCTTTTGAAAGCAGCGGCCGCCCCAGCCGGGATGTGAAACAGCTGGGACTTGCGGTTCTCGGGGGGTCGGCCATGCCCTCCGTCCTGATTGAAACCGGATTCATCAATAACCCCGGGGAGGAAAAGTACCTCAATTCAGAGGACGGCCAGAACCAGATCGCAAACTGCATCGCCTCGGCAATAGCCCGGTACAAACAACAGGTCCATACCTGGAAAAACGGAGTGAACGCCGATACCACGGCAGGGGTTATTTCCCCAGGGACCCGCGGCCATCTCCTCCTGGCAGCGGGCCGCTGATCCATACAGGATTTCTTTACCTTTACCCCGCAACAATACATCCCTGCTTGAAAGTCTCCAATGAAACCAAAATAGGCGCCCTGACTGCCATCAGCATCACCCTGCTGATCATTGGCTTCAACCTGCTCAATGGAAAGTCCCTTTTTCGAAGCGGCGAAAAGACGATTTATGCCGTTTACACCAACGTGGACGGGCTTTCTGCTGCCGATGCGGTCCAGGTGAGCGGGCTTACCGTAGGAAGCGTCTCCGGCCTGGAAGTCATGGACCGCAATGTGGGCAGGATCCTGGTCCGGCTTTCCATCAAAAAGGACATCAACATCCCGGTCAATTCCATTGCCAGCATCATCAGCGCAGATCTTCTGGGCACCAAGGCGGTGAGGATTGATTTTGGAAATTCCGGTGAATTCCTGAAAAGCGGCGATACGATCTATTCCCAGGTGGAAGGATCCCTGACGGATAAGCTGATGAGCAGCATCCAGCCCATCACCATCCGCCTGCAGGCTACCCTGACCCGGCTGGATTCGGTGCTTTCTTCCATGTATGAGACTTTCGACCCCGCAACACGCAACAACCTCAGATCCGCGATCGCAGGACTGAATACCACCATGCAATCATTTTCCCGCAGCTCCGCCCGGGCCGGACACCTGATCGGCAACCTGGATTCCCTTTCCGAACTGCTCAAAAACAACAGCTCCGGGATGGCCGCAATAGTGGAAAATACCCGAAAGGCCACCAATGCCTTTGCCAACGGCTCCCTGGACACCATGATGAAACACCTGGCTTCCGCCATGGTATCCATGGATGATATCCTCCAGGGCATCAAACAATCCCGGGGATCCCTGGGCAAACTGGTTTACGATAAAGCTTTATACGATAATCTTGAGGCGGCCACCCTGAACTTCAACAGGCTGATGGAAGACCTGAGGCTGAATCCCAAGCGATACGTCCATTTTTCCGTGTTTGGCAAAAAACAAATGCCGGCCCCAATCCCGCCGGACTCCCTATCCTCCCAGTGAAAACTACCCGGTTCGCGGTTATCCTGATCCTTACGGCCGCCCTGGGGGCGGTGAAAGGCCCCGGGTGCATGGGCCAGGGGACCCTTCCCCAGGGGGCCCATGTCCCCGATACCACCATCCGGGGTCAGGGGGACACCGCAACCATCCATCTGATCAACGCTGATTTTTCCGTGGGGATCAATCCAAAAAATGATTCCCTGAACCTGCAAAAGCTGATCGGGCACGTGGAGATGGAACAGCAGGGAACCCTTTTCACCTGCGACAGCGCGATCATCGACAACCTCCACAACATCATGGATGCCTTTGGAGACATCCACATCAACCAGGATTCCCTTCAGGTCTACGGTGATTTCCTCCATTACCTGGGCAATTCCAGGCAGGCCTTCCTCCAGGGCCATACCCGGCTCAACGACGGCAAGATGGTCCTGACCACGCCCAGGCTGGATTATGACCTGAATGCCCGGATCGGAACCTATAATGAAGGGGGCACCCTGGTCAACGGGACTACCACCCTGACCAGCCATACCGGTTATTATTTTGCGGACCTGAAAGAGGCATTCTTTAAACAAAATGTGGTCCTGGTGGACACCCAGTATACGGTGCATACCGACAGCCTGCAGTACAACAGCCAAACCCGGGTCGCTACTTTTGTGGCCCCGACGGTCATCCAGACCGGCAGTTCCGTGATCCATACCTCCAGCGGATTTTATGACATGGCCGGGGGAAGGGCCTTCTTCGACCAGCGGCCAACCGTTGTGGACAGTTCCCAGGACATCACTGCAGACTCCATATCTTTTGTCCGGGCGACCGGAGTCAGTATTGCCCGGGGAAATGTCGTCTGGACCGACACCTCCGAAAAAATAACCGTCCTTTCCAACTACTCCATTTATAATGATTCCCTGCACACCCTCATGGCCACCCGGCAACCCCTGGTGATTTATTCCATGGAACGGGATACCCTTTACATGGCCAGCGACAGCCTGTTCTCAGCACCCACCCCCGTTGAGGACACCCTGAGCGGACCTGGTTATTTTCAGCCGCCGAAGGGAGCTCCCGCCGACACCAGTTCCGCCAGGGACAGCTCCTCCCACCGGTTTTTCCGGGCCTATTTCCATGTCCGGATCTATTCAGATTCCCTCCAGGGCCGATGCGACAGCCTGTATTATTCCTTCCGGGATTCCACCTTCAGGATGTACCGAAGCCCGGTGATCTGGACCGGGAACAGCCAACTCACCGGGGACACCATCTACCTCCATACCCGCGACCGGAAAGCAGGAAGGCTGGACCTGGTCCAGAATGCACTCGTGATCAACCAGACCGGCCCGAACTTTTTCAACCAGGTCAAGGGAAACCTGATCTACGGTTTTTTTGGGGATAACCGCCTGATGCACATGCATGCTGCAGGCAACGCGGAGAGTGTTTATTATGCCAGGGATGACAGTGGTGCCTATATCGGGGTGAACCGGGCTTCCGCCTCAGCGATCGACATCTATTTTGATACGGCACGAAGCCAGGTGAACCGGGTGGTTTTCCGGAAAGATGCAGAAGGGACCACTTTTCCCCTGCCCCAGGTCAGCCCTTCGGATATGCAATTACCCGATTTTAAATGGGAGGCCGCCCTGCGCCCCAAATCCAGGGAAGAAATAACCCGGTAGGATTCCCCGGGATCACCCCATACCTTCCTCAAAATCAATCAAAACAGAAGATTTTCATGGGATTGGCAGAGTTTTTGAATCCTGAAAGTCAATTATATTAAAATATAAACCAATCTCTATGAAAAAATTTATTTTGGTTCTGGCCCTATGCACTGCTGTCTGCACTTTCAGCTGCAGCGCCCAAACCGCCCTGGGCGTTCGCCTCGGCGATCCCAGCGGGATCACCCTGCAGGGCTATGTTTCCCCTTCCTCTGCCCTGGAAGGAATCCTGGGTCTCGGCTCCTACTGGTTCACGCTGACCGGGCTCTATGAATACCACCAGCGTTTTTCCGAAACCAATGGCCTGGGCTGGTACATCGGTTTCGGGGCCCATATTGGCTCCTTCACCATCCCGGATTATGATTATCACGGGATCGCATATAATGGCTTCCTTTTTGGAATTGATGGGATCCTGGGACTGGAATACACTTTTCCCGATGCACCCCTCAACCTGAGCATAGACTGGAAGCCGGAGGTCGAGCTGACTCCTTACAGCGGATTCATTCCGGGGGAGGGAGGATTTTCGATCCGCTATGTCTTTGGCAGGCGATAACGGGGACCCTTTCTTTTCCGCCATCCTTCTGCGGGCCAAATCCGATATTTGTCCCGGGCCTCCCTGTTGATCCCGCAGGGGACCGTCCTACATGAAAATTTTCAACGCTTCCCAAATCCGGCAGATTGATGCCCTGACCCTGAAACGGCAATCCCTCACCAGCCTGGAACTCATGGAAAGGGCGGCGGGGGCCTGCGCAGCCTGGATCTGTTCCCGGTACGATACGGGAACCAAAATCTTCGTTTTCTGCGGGCCGGGCAATAATGGCGGCGATGGACTGGCCATTGCCCGGATCCTCCATTCCCGCGGCTATGATGCCGGTGTCTGGCTGGCCGCGTCTTCCCGGGCCCTTTCGCCTGATTGCCAGGCCAACCTGGACCGGCTCCCCCCGGGGATCCTCCATCCTGTCCAGGAGGATTCCGAGCTGCCCCTCCCGGGGAAAAAGGAACTGGTGATAGATGCCCTTTTCGGCACGGGCCTGAACCATCCCCCGGCAGGGATTATTGCCCGGACCATGGCATGGATCAACCAGGGCGCGGCCCCGGTGGTAGCGATCGATATGCCTTCGGGAATGTATGCGGACCGCCACCCGGGAGGGCAACCCGTGGTGCGGGCCGCACATACCCTGAGCCTGGAGACCTGGAAACTGGCCTTCCTGATTCCCGGTACAGGAGAGTGGGCCGGATCGGTCCATTTGCTTCCCCTGGGACTGGACCCGGGGGCCCTGAAGGAAACCAGCACCCCATTCTGTCTTACCGACCCCGGGGACATTTCCGCCCTGATCACCCCCCGGCCCCCTTTCAGTCATAAAGGAGATTTCGGCCATGTGCTGCTCATTGCGGGCAGTTACGGAAAAATGGGAGCTGCCGTCCTGTCGGCCCGAGCCTGCCTGAGGTCCGGGGCCGGCCTGGTGACCTGCCTGGTTCCGGAAAAAGGGTACCCGGTGATCCAGACTGCGGTTCCGGAAGCCATGTGCATCACCTATGCCCCGGGCCAGGATGAAATGCTCCGTCCGGAGGACCTGGAAAAATATGATGCCATCGGGATCGGACCCGGGCTCGGGGAAGGTCCCGAGGCAACCCGGCTGGTCCGAACCGCCCTGGAAGGGTCCAGGCCGCTGGTGATTGATGCCGACGGATTGAACCTGATCGCCCGGCATCCCGACTGGATGAAGGATATCCCGCCAGCCTCCATCCTGACGCCCCATCCCGGGGAATTCGAAAGGCTTTTCGGAAAATCGCCCGATCCTTTCGCCAGGCTGGACCTGCTGATCCGGCAGGCTGCCGAAAACCGGATCCATATCCTGCTCAAGGGAAGATATACCGCAATCGCCTGTCCCGACGGCAGGTGTTTTTTCAATCCCACAGGCAACCCGGGAATGGCCACCGGGGGCACCGGGGACGCACTCACGGGGATCCTTTCCGGCCTTCGGGCCCAGGGCTATAGTCCGGAGCACGCCGCCATCCTGGGAGCATACCTCCACGGACTCGCCGGAGATTTCGCGGCAGCTGCCCTTTCCGGGAATTCCATGCTTGCAGGAGACCTCATTGAAAATCTGGGAGCGGCTTTCAAAAGCTTCAATAATTGAGCTTTATCTCCTATTTTTGTCGCCCCTGAACCAAAAGTGGCCTTATGACCGGTTTCCTCTACCTGATCCCAGCGATGGGCATTATCGCACTGGTTTTCATGCTCCTCAAAAGCCGCTGGGTCACCAGGCAGGATGCCGGAAATGATAAAATGAAGGAAATCGCCAAACATATCGCCGATGGTGCGATGGCTTTCCTCAAGACAGAATACCGGACCCTCATCTACTTTGTTGTGATCGCCGCCATCCTGCTGGGCTACATGGGGTACGTGAACCCCCACTCCAGCTGGATCATTTCCATCGCCTTTGTGATCGGGGCCATCCTGTCGGCCTTTGCGGGATTCAACGGGATGCGGATCGCCACCAAGGCCAATGTGCGGACCGCCCAGGCCGCCAAAACCAGTCTCGCCAAAGCGCTGGGCGTATCCTTCACCGGAGGTTCGGTAATGGGCCTGGGAGTTACCGGCCTGGCCATCCTCGGACTGGGTTCCCTCCTGATCATTTTCCTCCACCTGTTCGGATACATGGACAACCGGGAACACCTGACCAAGGCCCTGGAAGCCCTCACCGGATTTTCCCTCGGGGCAGAGAGCATCGCCCTGTTCGCCCGCGTAGGCGGCGGCATTTATACCAAGGCAGCTGATGTGGGCGCAGACCTGGTCGGAAAGTTGGAAGCCGGCATACCCGAGGATGATCCCCGCAACCCGGCGACCATCGCCGATAACGTGGGTGACAATGTGGGGGATGTGGCCGGTATGGGCGCCGATTTGTTCGGTTCCTTCGTGTCCACCATCATCGCCACGGTCGTGCTGGGCAGGGAGATCCATGTGGATGACCATTACAACGGCCTTTCCCCCGTGATCCTGCCCATAGTCATCGCCGGGGTGGGTACCCTGTTTTCCATCCTGAGCACTTATTTCGTCCAAATCAGGGAAGACGGAGACGTTCAAAAAGCACTCAACAAGGGCAACTGGATGGCCGTCATCCTGACGGCCATCGCGTCCTATTTCATCATTACGGGCATGCTGCCCGCTTCCATGGTGCTCAGGTCCCGGGTCTTCTCCTCCCAGGGGGTTTACGGCGCGGTGATTGTCGGACTGATCGTGGGGACCCTGATGAGCGTTATTACGGAATACTATACCGCCATGAACAAGCGGCCCGTCCTGTCCATCGTGCGGCAGTCCTCTACGGGCCATGCCACCAATATCATCGGCGGCCTGGCGGTAGGAATGGAATCCACCCTCCTGCCCATGCTGGTCCTCGCCGCTGGCATTTATTTTTCCTTTGACCTGGCAGGGCTTTACGGGGTGGCCATCGCCGCCTCCGGAATGATGGCAACCACCGCCATGCAGCTTTCCATCGATGCCTTCGGGCCGATTGCGGACAACGCCGGAGGAATCGCTGAAATGAGCGAACTGCCCAAGGAAGTCCGGGAAAGGACGGATATCCTGGATGCCGTGGGCAATACCACCGCAGCCACCGGGAAAGGATTCGCGATCGCTTCTGCAGCCCTTACCTCGCTGGCCCTTTTTGCGGCATTTGTCGGGGTGGCCTTGCCCGATCCGGCCACCCAGCATATCGACATCTACCAGGCCAAGGTGCTCGCCGGCCTGTTCATCGGGGGCGTGATCCCCTTCATCTTTTCTTCCCTGGCGATCGCAGCCGTCGGCAGGGCCGCCATGAGCATGGTGGAGGAAGTCCGCAGGCAGTTCCGGGAGATCCCGGGGATCATGGAAGGAAAAGGAAAACCCGAATACCAGAAATGTGTAGCCATCTCCACCAATGCCTCCATCCGGGAAATGATCGCTCCGGGCGCCATCGCCCTGATCGTGCCCGTGGTGGTGGGTTTCGCCTTCGGGCCCAATGTGCTGGGAGGGGTCCTTGCGGGAGTGACGGTTTCCGGAGTCCTCATGGGGATGTTCCAGTCCAATGCAGGAGGAGCCTGGGACAATGCCAAAAAATCCTTTGAAAAAGGGGTGACGGACCTGACCGGGAAGGTCCATTACAAGGGATCTGATCACCATAAGGCCTCCGTCACCGGGGATACGGTAGGTGATCCCTTTAAGGACACTTCAGGGCCTTCCATGAATATCCTGATCAAGCTGATGTCCATCGTTTCCCTGGTCATCGCTCCCACACTCGCCAATATCTATTCCAAACCGGTCCCTCCTCCCCCTCCTGCCGTCAAGGTCAGGGTCAGCGCCGGGGCCGCAACCGGGGCCCTTCGGGCCCATATTCCCATCAAGCCTCTGGGTCCGGATCGCGGGGAGCCTGTTAAAATTTCCTGAAAATTTTGCCGGAATTTTGTAGTTACGAATACATTCGTATATTTGTTTACGAAACTATTCGTACTAAAAATCATCCCATGGCCCGACCCTTCATTCCCAAACCCACCGACAGCGAGCTGGAAATCCTTCGCATCCTCTGGGACCGGGGGCCCAGCAGCGTCCGTGACGTCCATATGGAACTGGAGAAAAGCAAGACCTCCGGGTATACCACAACCCTCAAGCTGATGCAGATCATGCTGGAGAAAGGCATCCTGACCCGGGATGTCTCGGGCCGCAATCATGTCTACACCCCGACCCTGTCCCGGGATCGCACCCAGCAGCAAATGGTAGACAAGATGATCTCCACCGTCTTCAACGGATCTCCCTTCATGCTGGTCATGCAGGCCTTGGGCCGCCAGCGGCCGAGCCCGGAGGAGATCAACCGGATCAAATCCTATCTCAACGAACTGGAAAAAGACAGAAAGGACCGCCCGCAGGAAGGAAAGAAAAAATAAACCGGTATAAATTTTTTCACATGCCTCTTTTTCAGATGCCCGGATCCTGGTTCATCAATGCCGTGGGATGGACCCTGGTGGACTGCCTCTGGCAGAGCCTGCTGATCTGGACCCTCCTTCAAATCCTGCTCCGGGCGACCCGTGGGGCTGATCCCCGGTTGCGCTACGGCATCTCTTCGGCAGCACTGGCGGGGATCGCAGTATGGTTCGCGGTGGGGCTCGTTCGCCAATGCCTGCTGCAATCCTCCCTGGCAGCTGCAGACGCGGTTCACGCCGGCATGATTCCTGCAGCCCTGCCAGCAGCATACCAGGTCCACCTCCCGGCCGCCGAGCCGGGTCTTTCGTTGGCCAGCCGGTGGCTCCACATCCTTCAATCCAGTTTTCCGGCGCTCTCCCTGGGTTATTTTACCGGAGTGCTGATCTGCGCCATCCGGCTCAGCTCGGCCGGGATCCGGGCCGGCAGGCTCAGGGGAAAAGGGGTCAGCCTTCCTCCAGGAACCATGCTCCGGTGCTTGGAGGTTCTTAAAAACCGCTTCGGCATCAACAGAAACGTCAGCCTCAAACTCTCCCTTCTAATTGATGTACCCCTGGTTACCGGATGGCTCAAGCCGGTCATCCTGGTTCCTGTTGCCGCGATGACCCGGCTCAGCCCCGAACAACTGGAAGCCATTCTGATCCATGAGATGGCCCATATCCGCAGACAGGATTACCTGGTCAACCTCCTGCAGTGCATCACCGAGACCTTGCTTTGCTTCAACCCCCTGGTCTGGTCCATATCATCCACCATCCGGAAAGAAAGGGAAAATTGTTGTGACGATATGGTAGTGGCTGAAGTCAACCCGCTTTTTTACGCTCATGCCCTGGTCGCCCTGGAAGAGCAGCGCACCCAGGCCGTCTCCCTGGTCCTGGCGGCCACCCAGGGCCGTCCCCAGCTTTTTCAACGCATTAAAAGAATGATGGAAATGAAAAGATCCAACCTCCGGGGCAGCCAGATGCTGCCCACCATGATGATTCTGGCAGTCGCCGTGGCATCAGTGGCCTGGCTGAACCCGGGACACGAACCAAAAGGGCCCATGACCTC
>JANWKA010000142.1 GCA_025451655.1 Chitinophagaceae bacterium
CAGATGTGGTTTCCATACCCTTTTTTACCACCATCCCCTATAACGGGCTGGTGCTGACCGCAGGCCAGGCCACCGAACTCAACCTGGCCTATTCTTCCCTGCCCACGGTCCATTTCCAGGCCGGACCGAACGCCTTCGTGGTGGTTGATCCCCTGGCCCCGGGAGGTTTCCGGCAAATGGCCCAGGGAGAAATCGTCCTGCTTCCCGACCTGCCCGCAATCGAGACCCAGGGTTACGGTTCCGCTATCCCCCTGACCGACAGCATGTACCTCAATGCCACGGAGATCAACAATATCCATAACTACACCGTCTGGTATAACCAGATCATTAACAGCGTGGCCCAGCAACTGGGTCTTGGGCTGGTTGATATGAACAGCTACCTCAGGGAGATCCAGACTGGATTTATCTATGATGGAGAACCTTTGGGAGCGACTTATATCTCCGGCGGCGCCTTTTCCCTGGATGGTGTCCATCCCACGGACAAAGGCTATGCCCTGATCGCCAACCAGTTCATCAGCGTGATCAACGCAAAGTTCGGTGCCCATCTCAACCTGGTGGATCCAACCATGTATAAAGGCCTATTATTTCCGTAATTGCTCCAAAAAACCTAAATTATAGGCGACCTTCGATCCTTTGAACACCCGGGTTGAAGGTTTTTTTATTCCTGTTTTGATCGAGCGCAAAGAAATAAAGCTGTTTTTCCTGCGGCATGGGTATTTGCTGATCACTGCGGCCTGGCTGATAACCATCGCATTTCTCGCAAACAATTATTGGCTTTATTCTTCTGCTCCGAAAGGAGTCCGGACCACGCTGGAAAATAGCATCCGGCAAAAAGAGCAGCATTTCGAGGACCTGGCATCGGACTGGCCCCTCATGGAAAAGCTTTTGCGACGCAGTTATGACCAGGAAGAGCTCGGATCCCTCCTGGATAAAAAGCTAGGATTTTATTTCTATGTCTTCGATGAAGAGTGGGAGGCTTTCTGGAACACCGACCTTTCCGGAATCGATCCGGACCCCTCCTTATACCAGGAAGGCTCCAGCCTGGTCCGGCTGAATTCCGGATATTATGAGCTGATCAAAAGGAGGATCGGGGGAGCCTACCCGGGCAACCAGTACGCCCTGGGGCTGATTCCCATCAGGATCACCTACTTCACGAGCAATGAATACCTTCCCGATGAATTCTTCGGCAAGCCCCTGATCAGCAAAAAATATACGATCACGACGGCCGATACCGGTCTTCCTGTGAAGAACCGGGAAGGCAAAACCCTGTTCTACCTTGAATATGTACGGGGCCACGGACAGGGCACCCATAGCCTCGTGAGCGCCATTCTCAAGATCCTTGCTGCCATTTGCGTGCTCATCTTCCTGAACCTCATTGCCGTGTTCTTCGTGACCCATGTGGGTCGGTGGTATGGGTTCATTTTTCTGATCCTGGTGATCGGAGGCCTGAGGGTGATCAGCTACATATATGCTTTCCCCATCCATTTCTCGGAACTCGGCCTGTTCAATCCCCGGTTATATTCTTCAGGACTGGTGCAAAGATCCCTGGGGGATTTGTTCATCAATATCATACTGCTGTTCTGGATCATCCTGTTTTTCCGGGAGCATTTTTCGGACATCAAGATCCATTTCAGAAACCGGGTTGTCAATTATCTCCTCGCTGCCCTGTTTTGCCTTGCCCTTTTTCTAACGGCGGATTTCTTTTCGCACTGGATCCGGAGCCTGGTGACGGATTCCAATATTTCCTTCGACGTTACCAATTTCTTCAGCCTTTCCTGGTACAGCTTCGTAGGGTTCATCACCATCGGGGTGATCGTATTCAGCTTTTTCTTTTTCTCCAGGATCGTGAACCGGATCCTGGTGGAGCTCATTTACGGCCAAAGCCAGGTAAAATACGCCTTGCTGGCAATTGTCGGGCTGGTCTGGATGCTGCTGCGGATGCAAAGCCCGGATCTCGGCTTTTCCCTGGTGCTCATGGTTTGGCTGATAGTGTATATCATTCTGATGGATATCATCGGGCAGAAAATCACGGATGCTTTCTCCACCCAGCCCTTCATTTTCTTTCTTCTCGTCCTTACGGTCACCATCACCGGGATCCTGGTGTATTATAATTACCAGCAGGAAAAGGTGAACCGGGAGGCTATTGCCCGCAGGATCGCCGAACAGACAGACCAGCTTACTCCTCCCATCCTGGCGGAAAAGTTCAAGATGGTCCAGTCCGATCCGATGGTGGTTGCCTTTTTCACCCTGAAAACGCCCAAAGCCAAATCCCTGCTGGTCGAACACCTCCAGGAAGACTATTTCAGCGGGTTTCTCAGCAACTTCGATATCCGGGTATTTACCTTCGATGAGGATGGCAGCCCCCTGTTTAACAAGGACACCGGGGATATTTTTTCCCTCAACAACATCATCAACCTCAAATCCAGGCCTACTTCTGTCCCGGACCTGTATTATTATGTACAATCGTTCAACACCTATACCTATATCGATAAAAAGGACATTTTCGATACCACCCTCCAACAGGTAAGCGGGTACCTTTTCTTTTTCCTGACCCCGAAGGTGCTCAAGGCGGAAACGCTTTATCCGGCCTTGCTGGTGGAAAGGAATATGACACCCATGCTATATTCCGGATCCTATTCCTACGCGGTTTATCATGACCTGAACCTGATCAACCATTATAACGATTATCCTTTCCAGATCCGCCTGAACCCGGCCGATCTTCCCCAGACCCGGTATACATTCACCCAGCCGGGCGGATATTCCATCCTCTGGTACAGGCCGAATCCGGATATGACCATCCTGCTGGTTAAAAAGAATCCAAACCTGCTGGAAATTATAACCTTGTTCGCCTACATGTTCTGTATATTCCTGCTCATCGCGGGATTTTACCGGTTGCTGGATCTCACCATCCGCGCCCGTATGAAATGGACGGTATTCAGAAGACTGCTCGAAATCAATATCCGGAGGCAGGTACACGGAACCATCATTTTCATTGTCGTTTTCGCATTTCTGATCCTTGCCGCCACCACCATATCCTTTTTTATCGGGAGGTATGACAAAACCCACCGCGACCAGCTTTCCACCAATGTCAATTCGGTGGCAGCCGAAATCACAGGCGGGGAATTCATGGCACAAAACGGCCGGGACACCGGGGATATTTTCACCCCGGAACTCCACGAGCAGCTGGCTGGATATATTAACAATATAGCAGACCTCCACGGAGTGGATATCAATCTTTATGATCTGGACGGCAACCTCCAGGTGACCAGCCAACCCCTCATCTACGAGGAACACCTGCTTTCGTCCAAAATCAATCCCGAGGCCTATTACCAGCTCAATTTTCTCAACAGGGTCCAGTTCATCCAGTCCGAGCAGATTGGAAGACTGAATTACCTGTCTGGATACATGCCCATCCGGACCGAGGAGGGGAAAAGCTTCGCATACCTCAACATTCCGTATTTCGCATCCCAGGACAACCTGAACCAGGAAATCTCCAATTTCCTCGTCACCCTGATCAACCTGAATGCCTTCATTTTCCTGCTTTCGGGAATGCTCGCCCTGATCATCACCAATTCGATCACCAGGTCCTTCGGACTGATCGGGGAAAAGCTGAAGGAAGTCAACCTGCTCAAGGGCAATAATCCCATTGAATGGAAGCGAAACGATGAAATCGGCATGCTGGTCCGGGAGTATAATAACATGGTACGGAAGCTTGAGGTCAGCGCGGCCAGCATGGCCAAAAGTGAGCGGGAAGGGGCCTGGCGGGAAATGGCCAAACAGGTCGCCCATGAAATCAAGAATCCCCTGACCTCCATGAAACTCAGCCTCCAGTACCTTCAGAAAGCGATCCAGGAAGATTCCACCCAATTGCATTCCATGAGCGAGAATGTCTCAAAAACCCTGATCGAGCAAATCGAGCACCTTTCAAAAATAGCGGAGGATTTTGCTGCATTTGCCAATATTTCCCCTTCAAGATTTGAAACCATCCTGCTCAATGAAGTCCTCAATTCAGTGATCACCCTGTATCAGGTCGACCAGCGGTATATCATCCTCTATGATGCTCCTGAAAAACTGTTTTATGTTTTCGCCGACAAAACCGAAATGAACCGCCTGTTCACCAACCTGTTGCAGAATGCCGTCCAGTCGATCCCTGAGGACCGCAGGGGCTATATCGAGATTGAAGCCCATGAGAAGGAACATACGGTCCACGTGACGATCCGGGATAACGGGACCGGGATCGCTGAAAACATCCGCTCCCGGATTTTCATGCCCAATTTCACCACCAAGAATTCCGGGACAGGCCTGGGGCTGGCTATGTGCAGGAATATCGTGGAGCATGCCCATGGGGAAATCTGGTTTGAAACGGTGGTAGGGAAGGGTACCGAATTTCACGTTCAACTTCCCCTGGTGGAGCCGGAAGCCCAATAAATTTTCAGGAAGGTTCCTTCTCAATGAAGCTTTCCCGGATCCGGTCCAGAAGACGGGTCCGGATCACTTCGGTAGCCAGTTCGATCATCTGGCGGAATGCGGCCGCCCTGGAGATTCCGTGGCCGATGATGACCGGTTCGTTCACCCCTAAAAGGGGAGTTCCGCCATATTGTTCGAAATTAAACTGGTCCAGATAGGCATCCCGGATTTTTCTTTTCTTGACGATGTCGTAAATGGATTCAGCCATTTTCAGCACGACATTGCCCGTGAACCCCTCGCAAACAATCACATCTGCCCGGTCGTTGAATAGGTCCCGGCCTTCCGCATTTCCGGTAAAATGGATCAGGGGGCAACTTTTCAGCAGGGGATATGCTGCCTGGCAAAGCAAATTCCCCTTTCCTTCCTCTTCCCCGATATTGAGCAGGGCGACCCGGGGTACGCTGATCTTGAGGATTTGCCGGGCATAATGGGTCCCCAGGATGGCGAACTGGACCAGGTTTTCGGGCTTGCAGTCGGCATTGATCCCCACGTCCAGCAACAGCCCGAATTTTCCCTCTCCCTTGGGGATCATCGTGGCGATGGTGGGCCGTTGAATGCCCGGAATGGAATCAATCGTATACAAGGCACCTACCAGCATGGCACCGGTGTTCCCGGCACTAATAAAGGCGTCAATTTTTTTTTGCTGGAGCAGTTGAAACCCGATAGCGATGGAGGATCCCGGTTTGGCCTTCAGGGCCCGGGTCGGGTGCTCATGCATTCCGATGACCTCGCTGGAGGGTGCGACCTGGTACCTCGAAGGATCTGGGGACTCCTTTTCCAGAATAGGGGCGAGCTGGTCCGGATCCCCTACCAGGGTCAGTGAGACCCCGGGGGGCTCTTTTTCCAGAAATATCCTGACTCCCTTGACGGCTTCTGCGGGTGCAAAATCGCCTCCCATCATGTCCAGGCCAATATTCATGATGTTTTATTTAATTCCAGGATCATGAAATTAGGGAATTTTCACCTAGTAATCAGGAAGTAAAGCAGTTCCAGAACCCGAATACCACGAGGCTCAGGGAGGGAGCCCATCATTTAAACGAGGACCATTTCAACAGGATATAAATGGCGAAAAATGCCGCCATGGAGGTTCCCACGCTCATGGCGAGGGACTGAAGAAAGGAGTTCATGGGATAAAGCCCTGCCACCATCATCACGATCCTGCCCAGGAAAGCTCCGGCCAGGAACAAAAGGGAAAGGAAGGCCAGCCTTCGCCGCAGGGGTAAAAGCAGGATTCCGCTGGTGCAGTAAAAAAGACCGGTCAGCGCACCCATCCAGGTTGCCGCTGGGACCCTGGGGCGGGAGATCAGGAGGAAAAGACGGGTGAATGAGGGAACCACTTCGGCCATGCCGAAAAGGATCAGGAGAACCGAAACGGCCAGGATACCCAACGGCCGGTGTTTGCCCATTTCTTGGAGATTTCCGGGAAAAGGAAGACAGCCTCCCCAGGCTGCCGGGGATC
>JANWKA010000143.1 GCA_025451655.1 Chitinophagaceae bacterium
CAGCAGCACCTTGTTCTGGGTGAGGACGAAGCTGCTGGATTCGATCCGGGTGGTATCGGTGTGCATGCGGGTATTGTTGTAACGGACAAATTCCTGGAGGCATTTGTCCAGCACCTCCCGGTCGATATGCTGAAAATCCATGACCACGAAATAAGGATCGCGGGCCCCGGGTAATTGGTAGGGAGTCACCAGCCGCACCGGAGCCCGGGCCGCTTTCAGGGAATCGGTCCGATTTTTTGCCGCCATGCTGTCCGCCTTCGCCAATGCTGTTGCCAGCAGGACCGAATCGCCGATATGCCGGTTGACGGAATCCCGGACCCGGTAGATTTGATCATTCCCCGGAAGATGACCACCTGATCCCTGGATCGTTCCCCGGATCCCCGCCTGGGGGTTGAGGGTTGGCACGACCGGTGTCCCGGAAAGGCCTGCCACCGGAGGGGCCGGTTTAACCTGGACAGAAACCGGGGAAGGGCCCCCATTTCCCGCAGCAAGGGTATTTTGCGAAGGTTCCCCTTCCAGCTGGAGGTGGGTGAGGTAATCGATGGTTTCCTGTTTATGGCGGAGGGCGTCCAGGATGGCAGCCGCCTGATCGTGAATTTCGCCTTCCGGGTGGACCCGCATCAGTTCGGAGATCACCCGCATCCCGGTCGTGTCCGGAGCGATGTGGATCACAGCCATCGCCTGGAGCAGGTCGAATTTTCCCTGCAGGTCATTGCTGCCGAAAATATGGTCGGCCATGGTTTTGCGCTGGATCACTGCGGCATAATCGCCCCCCAGATAATCCAGGTAGGTGGAATCATAGAATGCGCTCACCTGGGCCTCCCGCAGGGAATCCTGGCTCACCTTCCGGTTCCCCTGGATCAGGTCTGCGTAAGGGCTGCCGGGATATTTGGAAAGGATGAATCTTCCGGTGGAATCCTTGCGGCCCTGCTCCTGGTTCCTGCCGTAAAGCAGGAAGAGCATATAGGCCGTCTGTTGCTGGTGTTCATTATCCGGGAAACGGTGATGGAGCGTCTCATAGGCCTCAATGGCCGCAGGCAAATTGTCCAGGCTTTCAAAGAAAATCTTTCCCAGGTTAAAATAAGCCTCGATCAGGGAATCGTTGGACCGGGTCAGCTTGTCCGGGGTGCTGGGAAGGCCTTCATAAAGCGAAGCAAGGTCTAGGGCAGTCGCTGAATTGGCAGCCTGGGCGATGGCTGCACTTTGGATGCTGTCCGCCCGGGATAATTGGGAGCTCACCCCTCCCGCCCCGGTCAGGGCACCGGCCCTCCTCCAGTTGTCCACCAGGGGCCGGGTACCCCATTGCTCGCGGAAACTGTTAAATCCCGAAGCAAGGCTCACCGGATTATAGAAGTACCAGGATCCGGTTCCTGCTCCGGCGTTTGGCCCACCGGTCCCTGCCATCCCGGTCCCTCCCGCTTCAGCCTGGGAAGCCTGCTCAGCCCTGCGCAATTCCTTCTGCTGCCTTTTCAGGGCCGCTTTGCGTTCGGCCAGGAGCCGGAGCAGGAAGACCTTTTGCTCCGAATCGGGCAGGGCGGCAATGCGTTGCAGGGAATCCTGGCGGCTGATTACACCCAGCTGGAATACCACCTGTTTGAGCTGGTTGCGCCGGTTATTCACTGCTGCGGTATCGGGGAATTCGGGCCACCGGGCCATGGAGATGCGGGTGCTGTCATAGTAATCATAGGACCGGATATACCTCGATCTTTTATAGTATAATGCGGCCAGCATCTGGTAGGACCGGGTGAGCTGCACCGGGTCAGCGGCGCTGCTCCATATGCTTTTTTCCAGCCAGTCCCGGGCGCCGGAGTCATCCCCGTAGCCTTCTTCCACCTGGGCGATACCGTAGTCCAGAATACCCCGGTAAGCCTGGTATTTATTCCGCCTGGACATCGCCACCAGGGCCCTGATATTTTTTGCCTCGTTGCCATGCCCCTGGTCCACCTGGATCATGGCCATATTGAAATTGGCGTAAAAATCCATCAGGGGTTCCGAGGTGAAGCGGATGGCCTGCGAATAATATGCGATCGCTCCGGGAATATCTCCGGAATTCTGGCTGAGCTGGCCGAGCAGGTATTCCCACCGGGATTTCTGGTAAGCGTCTGAACTCCACCGGATGGCGGCTTCCAGCGGGGATTTCATTTTCTGATACTGCCCCAAACTGTAATAATAATAAGACTGGACTTCTGCCAGGGACCCCTTCAGCCTTTGGGGAAATTGGGGGTCCGATTGCAGGATGTTGAGCAGGGAAAGGGCCTGGGCATAATCCCCGGTTTCAATCATGGTCCTGGCCCTCCACAGGAAGGCATCATTTCTTTCCTCGTGGTGCTTGAACCGGTACAGGGCTTCCTGCTGCTTTTCCGGACTGGATACCGAAATCTGGGCATGGGGCTCGTAGCCTGCTGAACCGATCACGGGGGTAAAATCCTGAGGGTCCTTTGGGGCGTAATGCACGTTGATGTACTGGAATGCCTCGGTGGCTTTGGGGAAGGATTCCTCATAATAATAGGCCCTCCCGATCAGCAGGTAAAGGTCCGGTACCCATTTTCCCCGCAGGTCGTGGATCTCGACGCCCAGGGAAGCCTGCAGGATGACAGAATCCAGATCCCGCTTCACCCGGGACATATCCGACATGCGGTAGGGATAAAGGGGAAGCAGGCGGGAATAGTCTTCCTGGTACATGCGCTCCACGCGTTGCAAGGCTTCCTCCAGCTTGTTGTCGGCATTATAATAATAATTATATCGGGTGAACAGGTTCTGGAAGAACTTCCGGTTCCAGGACCATTTCTTCGAATCCATATTGGAGTTGGGAAGGTCCCTGGACAGGTAGGCAGAATCATCCTGCTGGGAGCGGGCCAGCGCCGAATCCCGGGCAGAGTCGTTATGGAGCAAAAGGTTCACCTGGCCGGTCGTGTCGGCCCAAATCAGCGCCGCCGCTCCGATCAGGAGCAGGCGCAGGGAGATGGGTCGTTTCAGGGGCATGCAGTCAGGTGCGGGTGAGTGTTTAACTGAAAAACCGCTAAATTATTTCATCCCACCGAGATTGGGGCCGGGATGAGGTGTTATTATTATGATGATTTGGAGCTTTTTCCGGGCCAAGGGGTAAAAATCCAGATAAAAGTTTGCCGGTAGGTCCAGGCCCAGGAATGCCACTCCAGCCTGGGGGCTGAAACCGGGATTTTAGTTTAACATGAGGTATTCGCTGGGCGTGGAACCAACATGCTGCCTGAAGACACGGGAGAAGTGCTGCGGGTATTTAATATCTGGCCTTCACTCCGGCGCAAAAAGGCAAAACAATTTGGTTACAAACGGTAACCGATGAGGAATATCATCTGGTAAAATAGCCGGCTTGCAAACGGGTCACCCTTAGAAAAAATAACCATGTGAAAGCAATTTTCACACTTTGTCTTCTCCTGGAGAGTTGGCAGTAATCGGAAATGGCGGAATTTGGTTCAAGAAAGCCGTAGTCTACCCGGCATCAGTGAGATAATGCCTAATTTCGGCCAAATTGCCTCCCCCCGGTAATTCATGAAGAAAATCGACTGGTACATCCTGCGCAGGTTCCTCAGCACCTTTCTGTTTGCCATCCTGCTTTTTGTGATCATCGCGGTCGTCATCGACATCACGGAAAAGCTGGATGATTTTGTCAATAACAGCCTCACCTTCAGGGAGATTGTTTTGGGGTATTATGTGGCATTCGTCCCTTATATCACGGCCCTGCTTTTTCCCCTGTTCACCTTTCTGGCGGTGATCTTTTTCACCTCCAAGATGGCTTACCGGTCCGAGATCATCGCCATCATCGGAAGCGGGGTCAGCTTTAACCGGTATATGCGTCCTTACTGGGTCGGGGGAATCTTTCTTTGCCTGGTCCTGATGGTGGGCAACCGGTCCTTCATTCCCTGGGCGAACCGCGTCCGGCTCCGGTTTGAGGACACTTATGTGAATAACCGGACACCCATCGGGCCGGTCAGCAATATCCATCTGCGGATCGATCCCAGAACCTATGTAAGCATCATGAGCTATGATCCCGCTTACCGGGCCGGTTATGATTTTATCCTGAGCAGGCTGGATGGCCAGAAGCTGGTTTACAAGTTCGAAGCAGAATCGGTGGTCTGGGATACGACACGCAAGGGATGGGTCACCCATCACGCCGCGGTGCACCTGATCAACGGCCTCCATGAAGCCATCTGGCTGGTTCATGATACCATCCTGAAAATCCCCATGCTTCCTTCGGACCTCAAGCCCCAGCAGGATGCCATGGAGGGCATGTCCACCCCGGTATTGACCGCCCATATCGAGCAGCAGGAGCTGCGGGGAATCCAGGGAATCAATGCCCTCTACGTGGAAAAATACAAGCGGATCGCCGCCCCCATCGCCGTCGTGATCCTGACCCTGATCGGGGCGGTGATCGCCTGCCGCAGGATCCGGGGAGGAAGCGGGCTTCATATCGCCCTGGGGATCGCCATCAGCTCAGCCTATATCGTGTGCATGCAGTTTTCCTATACCTTCTCCACCAAGGGCAGCCTCAACCCCCTGATCGCGGTTTGGCTGCCCAACCTGATCTTCGGATTGATCGCCTGGAGATTATACATCAGGGCCCCCAAATGAGGCATCGGGGCCTGTTTATGTATGGTCAAATTGCGCTAATTTTGGAGGGCCAAAATCACCCGTCATGGGATATATCAAGGATAAGTTCAAGGCCAAGGCCGAGGAACTCTCGAGGGAAATCAAGGATATCCTGAAAGACCATGGGGATACCCGGGTGGAGGAGGTGACTGTGGCCCAGGTATACCAGGGCATGCGGGGGATGACGGGCCTGGTGACTGAGACTTCCCTTCTGGATCCCAATGACGGCATCCGGTTCCGGGGTTTTTCCATCCCGGAACTCCGGGAGAAGCTTCCCAAGTCCCCCGGGGGTAACGAGCCCCTTCCGGAGGGCCTTTTCTACCTGATGCTGGTTGGAGAATTACCCGGGGCGGAGGATGTGGAATATGTGACCAATGCCTGGGGTCGCCGTTCCCATGTTCCAAACCATGTCTTTTCCGTCATCGATGCCCTTCCCCTGTCCACCCACCCCATGACCATGTTTTCCATGGCCATTCTTGCCCTGCAGACGGAATCCAAATTTTCCAGGGCTTACCAGTCCGGAATCAGCAAAAAGGATTACTGGGACTTTACTTTTGAAGATTCCATGAACCTCATTGCGAGGCTCCCCCGGGTGGCTGCCTAGATCTACCGTAAAAAATACCGGGGAGGGGACAACATCCAGCCGGATCCCAACCTGGACTGGGCCGGCAATTTCGGGCACATGCTCGGTTATGATGAAGAGAGTTTCCGGGAGCTGATGCGCCTGTATATGACCATCCACGCAGACCATGAAGGGGGTAACGTGAGCGCCCACGCCACCCATCTGGTGGGGTCCGCCTTAAGCGATACCTATCTTTCCCTTTCATCCGGGATGAACGGGCTTGCGGGTCCGCTCCATGGCCTCGCGAACCAGGAAGTGATCCGGTGGATCGACCAGATGCGGGAAGAGCTCGGACCCGGGATCCCGGGCAGGGACCAGATCGCTGCCTATGTCAAAAAGACCCTTTCGGAAGGAAAGGTGGTCCCCGGGTATGGCCATGCCGTACTGCGCAGGACCGATCCGCGGTTTACGGCTATGATGGAGTTCGCCCAAAAGCACCTGCCGGACGACGAGTTGGTCCATATCGTCTGGAACATTTACAAGGTGGTTCCCGACATCCTGAAACAGACCGGGAAAGTGAAAAATCCCTGGCCGAACGTGGATGCCCATTCCGGCGCCCTGCTGGTCCATTACGGGCTGGTGGAATATGAGTTCTATACCGTTTTGTTCGGGGTGTCCCGCGCTTTGGGAGTCCTGGCTTCCCTGTGCTGGGACCGGGCCCTGGGCCTTTCCATCGAGAGACCCAAATCGGTCACCACCCAATGGATGCGGTCCTGGGTGGAAGGTCATGCCGACCTGATCCCGGGCTGACCGCTTCCTGGTTGCCAATCCTGCCATTCTCTCCTTCCTTATCTTTCCCGCAAAAGAAACCACGCCATTCCGAGCGAACCCTCCATATGGACCAACCCGATCGTGTACCTCAGGGGAGTCGGGCCCCAGCGTGCCGAATTGCTGAAAAAGGAGTTGGGCATTTTCACTTTTGGTGATTTGCTCCTGCATTTTCCCCATCGCCATATCGATAAATCCGAAGTGCGCCCCATCGGCAGCATCGCAACCGAAACCGATTATGTCCAGGTCCGGGGCCTGCTCGGCCCCCTGAAATTGTCAGGAGGGAAGCCTGCCCAGCGCAGGCTGACCTCCACCCTTTCCGATCCCACCGGGACGATCGACCTGATCTGGTTCCAGGGGGTGAACTGGATTCACAGGAGCCTGGTCCCGGGAGCCCGCTATCTCCTGTATGGAAGGCTTTCCTTTTTCAATGGCAAAGCCCAGATCGGCCATCCGGAACTCGAACTGGTCTCGGGCCCGGAGCAGGCCCCGAAATGGGCCCTGGAACCGGTTTACCCCTGCACCGAAAAGCTCCGGTCCCGGGGGCTGGGTCCCCGGGCAATTGCCGGCCTGGTGGCCTCCGTGCTGGAAATACTTTCCGACCATGACATCGCCGAAAACCTTCCTGCAGCCATCCTGGAGGAGTTCAAACTGATCGGGAGGCGGAAGGCTTTCCTCCAAATCCATTTTCCCAAAACGGCCCAGGAATTCCTCCAGGCACAACGGAGGCTAAAGTTCGAGGAGCTTTTTCTTTCCCAGGTCCGGATTTGCCGGCTGAAGATCCGCCGCCATGGCAGTTCCCGGGGATTTCATTTTTCTAAAGTCGGGGACCTGTTCAACCGGTTCTACAGGGAAAAACTGCCTTTTCAGCTGACCGGCGCCCAGAAAAAAGTGCTTCGGGAGATCCGGACCGACACGGCTTCGGGCCACCAGATGAACCGGCTGCTCCAGGGGGATGTGGGAAGCGGGAAGACCATCGTTGCCCTGCTTTCCATGTTGCTGGCGGTGGATAATGGTTACCAGGCCTGTCTCATGGCACCGACCGAAATCCTCAGCCGCCAGCATTTTTCTTCGATCCGAACGCTCCTGGGGGATCTTCCGGTTTCCATTGGCCTGCTCACCGGCAACATCAAGGGGAAGGCCAGGAAGCAGGTCCTGGAGCAGATCGGGTCGGGAGCGACCCGGATCATGGTAGGCACCCATGCCCTGATTGAGGAGGGTGTGCGTTTCCACAACCTGGCCCTGGTCATCATCGATGAACAGCATCGCTTCGGGGTGGCGCAGCGGGCAGGTCTCTGGTCCAAAAGCGCCCAGGCTCCCCATGTCCTGGTGATGACTGCGACCCCCATACCCAGGACGCTATCCATGACTCTTTACGGAGATCTGGATGTCTCGGTGATGGGGGAGCTTCCTGCCGGACGCAAGCCGGTCAGGACCCTCCATTGCGGGGAGGAAAGGCGCCATGCGGTCCTTGGATTTGTGAAGGAAGAGGTCGCAAAAGGAAGGCAGGCCTATTTCGTCTACCCCCTGATCGAGGAATCGGAGAAGTCGGACTACGAGAACCTGATGAAAGGCTGGGAGGAGGTCCGGGCCTATTTCAGCGGAACCGGTTACGGGATCAGCATGGTTCATGGAAGGCAAACCCCGGAGGACCGCAGGGCCCAGATGGAAGACTTTGTCCAGGGCAGGGCCCGCATCATGGTGGCCACCACCGTTATCGAGGTCGGGGTGGATGTATCCAACGCCACGGTGATGGTAATTGAAAGTGCGGAACGGTTCGGCCTTTCCCAGCTGCACCAGCTTCGGGGCAGGGTGGGCCGGGGCGGGGAAAGCTCCACCTGCATCCTGGTCACCAGGCTTTCCCCGGGGGATCCCGGCCTGTCCCGGATCCGGGTCATGGAACAGACCAATGACGGGTTCCTGATCGCGGATAAAGACCTGGAATTCAGGGGGCCGGGGGATATTGAAGGCACCCGGCAAAGCGGGGTGCTGGATTTCCGGATCGCCGATATCAGCCAGGACAGGCTCATCCTGGAGGCCGCCAGGGGGGCAGTAATCCAGTTGCTGACCCGGGATCCCGACCTCCGGGAACCCGGGCATGCCTCCCTGAGGAGCTATCTGGAGGGTCGCAAATCAGCCTGGAGTAAAATCTCCTGAACATAACAAAAATGGGCCTGAATACGTTAAAAGCCTGCCCTTAGCCTGGAGGAAAAACCTTACCTTTTAGATAAAATTCGACTTTGCGCCTTTTTTCCCGCCTGATTGCCTGCCTTTGCGGTGCAATGACCTGGCTGCCCATGCTTTCCGTGGCGCAGACGGATCATTTTGCGTCCATCCAGTTCATGGAGAACAAGGGCCAGTGGAATCCGGCCATCCTGTATAAGGGGGATATCCCGGGAGGTTCCGTATTCCTGAGAAAGAACGGCTTCACCTTCAGTCTGCTGGATCCGGCCGATGTCCGCAGGATGGAGGTTTATTTTCACGGCCAGACCGATCCGGTCACCCAGGGTCTCCCTGCCACGGGGGGCGGCAACCGGCCCCCCGAGGGGGGACAGGGTTTGTCCGGAGTGGCAACCCCCATTCACGGGCTCCGCCCCCCGGGGGTGCTTCACGGGCAAAGCTATGAGGTGAACTTCCTGGACGGGTCTCCCTCCCCCAGGATGGTGGTGGATCACCCCTCGTCTGCCTATTACAATTTCTATATCGGAAACGATCCCTCCCGTTGGAAGTCCGGGCTGCATTCCTATGAGGGGGTAACCTATCAATCCATGTATCCCGGGATCGATGTCCGGGTCTATTCGGAAGCCTCCCAGCTGAAATACGACCTGATCGTTTATCCCGGGGGAAACCTTTCCCGGGTCCGGTTGCAGTACCGGGGTATGGATCGCCTGGAGGTGAAAAAAGGCAGGCTGGAGATCTCTACCCGGGTCGGCGATGTCACCGAAATGGCCCCCTATGCCTACCAGATGATCGAAAACCAGAAAGTGCTGGTTCCCAGCGAATACAGACTCGATAACGGGGTGGTTTCATTCCGGGTGAAAAACTATGACCATACCCATCCCCTGATCATCGATCCCAACATCATTTTCGCCTCCTTCACGGGAGCCCGAACCGATAACTGGGGCTATACGGCAACCTATGATTCCAGGGGAGACCTGTTTCTGGGCGGAATTGTTTTTGGCCAGGGTTACCCGCTCTTCCCTTCCAACCCGGGACCCTACCAGTCGACCTATGGTGGAGGAACCAATTACGAAGGAAATCCCGAAGGGTTCGATATGGGGCTCTGCAAGTTCGACCCGGGGGGAAGAACCCTGCTTTATGCGACCTACCTGGGCGGAAGCGGCAATGACCAGCCCCATAGCCTGGTCGTCGACGCCGCTGACAACCTGATCGTGGCCGGCCGAACCCAGTCCACGGACTTCCCGGTCACCGCCACAGACGGGCCGGGCGGAGGATGGGATATCACCGTGACGAAATTCAATCCGGCAGGTACCGCCCTGCTGGGCTCCATCCGGATCGGCGGCAAAGGAAATGACGGTGTGAACATCACCGATAACCGGGAGCTGGGAGACAGTTCCCTGATCCGGAACTATGGTGATGATGCACGCAGCGAGGTGATCATCGACGGATCCGGAAACATTTTCCTGGTCGGGTCCACCCAGTCACCCGATTTTCCCATTAACGGCGCCGTTTTCCAGCCCGTCAAGGGCGCCCTCCAGGACGGAGTGGTGATGGAGATCAAACCGGATTGCTCCGCGGTGATCTGGAGCAGCTTCCTGGGCGGAAGCGGGGATGATGCGGCTTATGTGATCGACATTGACCGTTCCGGCAACCTGTATGTTGCCGGAGGGACTTCCAGCAACGACCTCCCCACCACGGTCGGGGTCATCCAGCCTGCATACGGAGGGGGGTTGGCGGACGGGTTCATCGCTGAGATCAGGGGAGACGGATCGGCCCTGCTCCGGATGACCTATCTCGGGACAGCCAGCGCGGATGAGATCTATGGCCTGCAGCTGGATGCTGCGGGATCGGTATATATCAACGGAACCACGAACGGGGTATGGACCGTGACCCCTAACGCCAACTATCCCGGAATCCAGAAACTGGGAAAGCAGTTTATCTGCAAATTGCAGCCCGACCTCAGTGCCTATATCTATTCCACCGTATTCGGGGACCCGGGCGCCACGGCCAACTCCAGGCCAAACATTTCCCCGGTAGCCTTCCTGGTGGACCGCTGCCAGAACGTCTACATCTCCGGCTGGGGTGGCCCGATCTATCCGACGGATCCAGCCATGTATCCGAATTCCGGAACCGCAGGGCTGCCGGTAACGGCCGATGCCCTGAAGAAAACCACCGACGGCAGGGATTTTTATTTTTTCGTGCTCAAGAGGGATGCGACAGCCATCCTGTTCGCCAGTTTCTACGGGCAGGATGGGGGAGCCACCGATCATGTGGACGGGGGAACCAGCCGGTTCGATAAAAACGGGGTCATCTATGAAGCCATTTGCGCCAATTGCGGGGACGGGGTGACTTTTCCGACCACCCCCGGGGTCTGGTCTCCGCGCAACGGCTATCCTCCCGGATGTAATGAGGTAGGGCTTAAAATCGCTTTCTTCCTTTCCGGGGTAAGCGCCGGTCTCCGTACGGTGAACGGGGATACTTCCGGCTGCATCCCGCTTGCCCTGCAGTTCGAGGACACGGTACGCAACGCCAAACAATATGACTGGAATTTCGGGGACGGCGGCCCCGATACGATGACCACCAACCCCGTGGTGCCCCATACCTATACGACGGTGGGCACTTTCAGGGTCCGCCTGATCGCAATCGATTCCACCAGCTGCAATATTGCCGACACCACCTACATGACCATCCGGGCGAAAAACAATCCGGCCACGGTCAGTTTCCTGAGCCAGAAACTGCCGCCCTGCACCAGCACGGCCTACCAGTTCACCAATACTTCCGTACCTCCGGGGGGGCAACCCTTCCAGAAATCCTTCACCTGGATCTTCGGGGATGGCACCGCCCCGCAGGTGACCGATACCTCGACCCAGTTACATGCCTATCCGGGTCCGGGCACCTATCCGGTTGACCTGATCCTGTCGGACACCACCTATTGCAATTCCCCGGATACAGCCACCGTAGACGTTGTAATCACGCCCCTGGTCAAGGCGGCTTTCAGCACCCCGGCCACGGGATGTGCTCCCTATACCGCGATCTTCACCAATACGAGCACAGGCGGCCTGAGCTTCCAGTGGAATTTCGGGGACGGATCCACCTCAATGGCCACGAGTCCGACCCATCTTTATCCCAATCCCGGAACCTATTCCATTACCCTGATTGCGGTGGATTCCACGACCTGCAACGGAGCCGATACCACGACCCAGACGATCACCGTTTCGGCGCCCCCGGTCGCGGGGTTCACATTTGCTCCCCTCACCCCCCAGGTGAACACCGGTACGACTTTCACCAATACCTCGACTGGAGCCATCCGGTTCCTTTGGACTTTCGGGGATGGAACGGAGGATTCCACCGTCAATCCCTTCCATATCTTTCCCAAGACCGGGACCTACCAGGTATGCCTGGAAGCCATGAATGCTTCCGGTTGCATGGACAGCGTCTGTCAGTCCCTGGGGGCGATCATCGTACCCAAATTCGATATTCCCAATGCCTTTTCACCGAACGGTGACGGGATCAACGATATCTTCATCGCCCGGGGATTCGGGATTGTAAAATTCGATATGAAGATTTTCAACCGCTGGGGTCAGATGGTGTTCGAAAGCAACACCATCGACCGGGGCTGGGATGGAAAATTCAAGGGAATGGCCCAGCCTGTTGATGTATATGTTTACACCGTGGATCTCACCTTTTCCGATGGCACCACGGCAACCCGCTCCGGAACTGTCACCCTGCTTCGATAAAAACTGATCCATGAAAGGATGTGGCGCTCTCGTGCTGACCTGGTGTATTCATGGAGCCATGATGCATGCTGCCCTGGGACAACAGGACCATTTCCCCCCCATTCAATATATCCCGAACCAGGGCCAGTGGGCCAAGGGAATTCTTTATGCCGGCGACCTGGGAACCGGACATGTCCTGCTTCAACAGGGCGGTTTTTCCTTCATGCTGCTCCGCTCCTCCGAACTCCGGGATGTGGAATCCTATTACCATGGCAACCTGAAAGGGAAACCGGGGGGATCCAGGGTCCAGCGGGGCCTGCATCCCCCGGTGGTCCATGGCGATACGTATTCCGTCGATTTTCTGCATTCCAATCCCCAGGCGGAACTGGTTCCCGATCACCTGTTCCCGGAATATTATAATTATTTCATCGGATCGGATTCCAGCCGGTGGCGGGGCCATGTCCAGGCCTACGGTGGCGTGCTGTATAAAGATCTTTATCCGGATATCGACCTGAAAGTATACAGCCAGGCATCCCAGCTCAAGTATGACCTCATCGTCTATCCGGGCGGGGATCCGCGGAAGGTGGTGCTGACCTATCACGGGCAGCAGGGCATGGAGCTGAGTCACGGGCAAATCTATATTCACAGCGGGGTGGGGGATGTGATCGAAGTGCTCCCTTACGCCTACCAGATGATCTCGGGAGTAAAGGTCCCGGTGGGCTGTTCTTACCGGCTGGACGGAGATACCGTTCGGTTCGCCCTGAAATCCTATGACCACTCCAGCCCCCTGGTCATCGATCCCCTGGTGGATTTTGCCACCTTCTCGGGATCCCGGGGAGACAACTGGGGATATACAGCAACTTATGATGCCCAGGGAAATTTTTATGCCGGGGGGATTATTTTCGGGAAGACGGGAAATTATGTGACCACGCCGGGGGCCTTTCAGCTGGTTTTTGGCGGCGGCACCGGCGTGGAATCGGGCTTCGATATGGCCATTTGTAAATTTGATCCCAACGGCCAGCATCTCATTTATGGCACTTATCTGGGCGGAAATAATAACGAGCAACCTCATAGCCTGGTGGTAGACCAGCAGGGGGACCTGATCATCGCAGGCCGGACGAATTCCACGAATTATCCCGCGCTGACCCATGTGGGCCCCGGAGGGAAAGGAGACTGGGATATCGTGGTGACCAAGCTGAACCCCGGCGCCACGGCCCTGGTCGGGTCCATCGAAATCGGAGGGTCAGACGATGACGGGGTGAACATTTCCGAGAACCGGGAGCTGGGGCCGACTTCCCTGATGCGCAACTATGGGGATGATGCCCGAAGCGAAGTGCAGATCGACGGCGCCGGAAATATTTATGTGGCGAGTTGCACCAAGTCCCATGATTTCCCGGTGACCCCGGGGGTCTTCCAGCCGGTGAAGGGGGACAACAGCGGGCAATACAATGGTTCGCTGGTGCTCCAGGACGGGATCGTGATGAAGCTCAAACCCGATCTCACCGGGATCATCTGGGCCAGTTATCTGGGAGGAAGCGCCAATGATGCAGCTTATGTGGTGGAACTGGACCAGTCCGGCAACCTGTATGTGGCCGGGGGCACTTCAAGCAATGACCTGCCCACCACCATCGGGGTGATCCAGCCTGCATACGGGGGAGGGGATTGCGACGGTTTCATCGCGGAGATCAGCAATAACGGAAGCTCCCTGGAGCGGTTGACTTACCTGGGGACCCCGGCTGCCGACCAGATCTATGGCATCCAGCTGGACAATGCCGGAAAGGTTTATGTGTCCGGAGTCACCGAGGGGTCCTGGCCGATCGTGAATGCTGCATTCAGCAACCTGGGGGCCAAGCAGTTCATCTCCAAGCTGAACCCGGACCTGACCGGGCCCTTCATCTATTCCACGGTTTACGGGGTGGCCGAAGCCAAACCCAATATTTCCCCGGTGGCCTTCCTGGTGGATAAATGCCAGAACGTATATGTTTCAGGATGGGGCGGTATCCTCAATACCACCTTCGGGTATACCGCCAACAGTTCGGGAACCACCGGAATGCCGATTACGGCGGACGCGGTTCAGAAAACAACGGACGGTTCGGACTTTTATTTTTTCGTGCTGAAAAGGGATGCTGCCAGCCAGCTTTACGGTACCTATTATGGGGGAAACGGCCTGCTGGAGCATGTGGACGGTGGGACCAGCCGCTTCGACAAGAACGGGATCATCTATGAGGCGATCTGCGGAGGGTGCGGGGGCTCCTCCGGTTTCCCCACCACCCCGGGGGTCTGGTCGCAGACCAACAACAGCCAGAACTGCAATGAGGTGGCCCTCAAGATCTCCTTCAACCTCAACGGGGTCCAGGCCGGAGTCCGGACCCTGAACCGGGACACTTCGGGCTGCACCCCCCTGCAGCTGCAGTTTATCGACACGATCGGAAACGGGAAAGCGTACCGGTGGGATTTCGGGGATGGAACCCCCGAAATCCTGAATAACACGCCGCAATCTCCCCCGCATACCTATTCCGTCACGGGAACCTTCCGGGTCAGGGAAGTGGCAGTGGATTCGGCGTCCTGCAACGTGGTGGATACCTCCTATGTGCTGGTCCGGGCCAGGAGCGATCAGTCCACCCTGGCATTTGTGGCCCAGAAACTGCCTCCCTGCACCAACCTCTCCTACCAGTTCACCAACCAGTCCATCGCTCCGGCCGGCAAACCGTTCGGGCAATCCTTTTCATGGGATTTCGGGGATGGGACGGCCCCGGTCCCGGATGACACATCCCGGGTCACCCACGGGTACAGCACCCCGGGCAACTACCAGGTCAAGCTGGTGCTCAGTGATACCGCCTACTGCAATTCCCCGGATTCGGTGGTGCAGGATGTCCGGCTTTCACCCACCGTCAAAGCTTCCATGAACACCCCGTCGATGGGCTGCGTGCCTTACCTGGCAGGTTTCACCAATACCAGCATGGGGGGACTGGGATTCATATGGGATTTCGGAGACGGAAGTCCCCAGTCCAATGTCGTGAATCCCACCCATTTATACCCCAGTCCGGGCAACTATGTGGTGACCCTGGTGGCCAACGATTCCAGTGCCTGCAACCTGACCGATACCACCCGGGATACCCTCTCGGTTCAGGCCCGCCCGGTTGCGGGATTTGGGTATAGCCCCGCCCAGGCCCAAACCAATACCCCGACCCAGTTTTCCAATACCTCCCTGGGGGCCCGCAGCTATCTTTGGACCTTCGGTGACGGCAGTTCTGACACGGCAACCGATCCCTCCCATATATTCCCCAAAACCGGTAACTTTAAGGTATGCCTGGAGGCCATCAACGGGCAGGGTTGCGCGGACAGCAGCTGTTCGCAGGTCAGCGCGGTTATCATTCCCAAGTTTGACATTCCAAGCGCCTTTTCTCCAAACGGAGACGGGATCAATGATGTATTCCGGGTCCAGGGCTTCGGCGTCGTCGGAATGGACATGAGGATCTTCAATCGATGGGGACAGCTGGTTTTTGAAGGCAGGGATGTAAGCCAGGGCTGGGATGGAAAATTCAGGGGGGTGCTCCAGCCCATGGATGTATATGCATACACGGTTACGGTAGAATTTTCGGACGGGACGCACGCCACCCGGACGGGCAGTGTCACATTAATCCGATAGTCTTTGAGGTTGCAGCTTTACGATATGGGAAGATTCGGGGTAATGATCCTGCTGGCATCCTTCGTTCAGGGGCCTTTGGCGGGACAGGACCTTCATTTTTCCCAATATTTCAACGCGCCCATGTTGGTGAATCCGGCCAATACCGGGTTTATACCGGATGCCAATTACCGGCTTGGAGTGAATTACCGGGACCAGTGGACCAACATCCCGGTGCCCTACCAGACCATGTCCGCGTATGGGGATGTCCAGTTGCTGCGCAACCAGCTGACCTATGGCTGGCTCGGGGTCGGGGGAGCCGTGATCCAGGATGATGCTGGCGCCGGGGACCTGATTTCGACTTCGGTTTACGGATCTGTCGCTTACCACCAGTTGCTCGGGCAGAGCAGCCTGATTTCAGCTGGATTCAATGCGGGCTGGTCCCAGAAGCGGATCGACCTTTCCAAGCTGACCTTTGGGGACCAGTGGAACGGAAAGTTCTTTGACGCGGCCCTCCCGACCAACGAACCCATCACCCAAACCAGCGTCTCCTATCTGGATCTGCAGGCCGGCCTGAACTATGCCTACTTTCCCAACGACAATGTGTATATCAACGCCGGGTTTTCAGTTCAGCATGTCAACCAGCCCAGGGAAACCTTCTATGCAGACAACAATCAAATCCCCAGGAGGTACATCGGTTTCCTGTATGTCAGCATCAAGTTGTCCGACATGGTCATCATCAACCCCAGCGGTTATTACACGAACCAGGCCCGGGCCAGCGAAACCATGCTGGGGGGATATATCTCCTATAACCTCTCCGGGGACGGGGACCGGCAATTGCTTGGAGGGTTGTTCTACCGGTTTGGGGATGCCGCGGTTCCCATGGTCGGTTACCAGCTGAGCGGCCTTAAAATGATCTTCAGCTATGATGCAACCGTTTCCTCCCTGGGTAATTTCAACCAGCATGTCGGAGCCTATGAGTTCTCCCTGGTCTATACCGGAAGTTACGCAAGCAGGAACCTCTTCGGCAGGAGCAGGGATTTCAGATGCCCGAGCTTCTGATCCCCGCCGGTCATCCCCGGCTCCGTAATATCCTGGGCCTTCATCCGTTTTTAGCCTATGTTTAAATTCCTCTTCTTATTGCCGGCCCTGGGCATTGCCCTTCAGGCGACCGGCCAGCAGGATTATCCCGGGTATTCCGGGGTGGATTCTTCGGTCTCTGAAATGCCCTACCATCAAAAGAAATGGTTTGCCGGCGGTGGCCTGGACCTGGGTTTTGGTTCCTACACCGATCTCGGGGTGACCCCGGAGATTGGTTACCGGCTCACCTCCGGCGTTGCCCTGGGTCCGGTCTTCAATTTCAATTTCATATCGGATAACAGCCAGCCGGGAATCACCCAGCGGTACACCATCATCGGGGGAGGGTTGTTCTTGCGGTTTTATCCCATCCGCCATATCTATCTTCAGGTCCAGCCTGAATTCAATCATTCCACCCAGCAGTACAAGGATTATTCAGGAAATTCCGCCTCGCTGTCCACCGGGGTGACCAGCCTCCTGATGGGGGGAGGCTATGTGGAACAGATCTCGGAGGGGTCTGAGTTCACTTTTGGAATCCTGTATGATGTGCTGCAGAACCCCAACTCTCCCTATTTCGGCTATCCCGTGATCGGGGGAGGATTCGACATCGGATTCTGAACCCGTCCGCCGCCCGCCCGGTTGTCCCGCCGGTGCCCCGGCGCCTTCTGCCGGAATGTCTCCATCGAATTCTGCTGAATGAATTACATTGTCTCCCGAAATAAATTCCGGATTCCCCATGGCCGAGTCAGTTCATGAGACCATTCTCCAGGTCAGGGACCTCAGTGTCTCCTACGGACCTATACAGGCAGTCAAACAGGTCAGCTTCGAGGTCAGGGCGGGGGAGATCTTTGGCCTGCTGGGGCCCAACGGAGCCGGGAAAACCAGTACCCTGAGCGCTGTGGAAGGGTTGCTGAAGCCCCGCAGCGGCCAGATCACCATTGCGGGATATTCCATCGACAGCCAGGCCCTGGAGGCCAAGGCCAGGATGGGAGTGCAGCTTCAGGCTACCAGCTTCCAGCCGGAACTGAGGGTGCCTGAAATCCTCCGGCTATATGCCGGAATTTATGGGGTGAGCCTGAAAGAAGGAAAGGTGGATCAGATGCTGGAAGGCCTCAAACTCCAGGATGCCGCAGGCAAGCGGTTCGGAGAACTTTCCGGGGGGCAAAAGCAAAGGGTCACCCTCGCCATCGCGCTGATCCATAACCCACCCCTGGTCCTGCTGGATGAACCGACCTCGGGTCTGGATCCCCAATCCAGGCGCCAGCTTTGGGAGCGGATGGAGGCCATGCGGGAGCGGGGACACGGCATCCTGCTCACAACCCATTCCATGGAGGAGGCCGAATCAGTCTGCGACCGGATCGCCATCATCGACCATGGCCGGATCATCGCATCCGATCCCCCATCGGTCATTATGGAAACCTACCGCAATGATCCGGAGGTCATCAAAGCCTCCAGGAAGGGAAGGATCACCCTGGAGGATGTATTCATTGGATTAACGGGCCGGGAAATCCGGGCCTGACCCTATAAATCCTGACTCATGGAAACAGTAATTCCCACCCGAAGGACCGTCCTGTCCAGCCTGCTCCAGGCTGATTTCATGACCCTTTGGCGCAACCGCAAATCGGCCGTTCTCACCCTGGTGGTTCCGGTGGTGATCCTGGTCTCCTGGAAAGGGCTGGTCTCCCGGATGGGCGGGGCCTTCGCCCTTTCCAACTGCATCACCATCGGCCTGATCGCCAGCGGGCTGATGGGATATTCCAATTCCGTCGCCCGGGACCGGGACCGGGGGATCTTCCAGCGGCTGCGGGTGGCTCCCCTTTCCCTGGCTTCCATCATGATCAGCCGGCTGCTGGTCCAGCTTTTCATGATCCTGCTGGTCACCCTGATCGTATTTATCGCAGGATTCTATTTCGATGGCATCACGATGGGGGCAGTCGATTACCTGCTTTGTTTTATCGCCTCGCTGGTCGGGGGATGCCTGTATCTGGGCCTGGGCCAGGCCATCGTAGGATATATCAAAAATCCGGAGACGGTCAGCTCCACCACCCGTCTGGTCTATTTTGCCTTCATCATGATCGGCATGTTCGGAAGCTTCGGGGTGCTGGGAAAGGAGATCGGGGAAATGGTCCAGTGGTCTCCCTATGGCACCGTGGAGAACATCCTGTCCGCAAGCCTGACTCCCTCCACCTGGAACGCCCATACCACGATTGCCCTGCTGGTAACCCTTGGTTATACCCTGGTATTCGCGGGCCTGGGCATCCGCTGGTTCAAATGGAAATGACCGGTTTCCTGAGCCCCGGGATTTCTTTCCTCAGGGAAGGCC
>JANWKA010000144.1 GCA_025451655.1 Chitinophagaceae bacterium
ATCAGCTGTGCCCTGGGAAGGCAGCAGGGGAGCCCCTTCAACCTCCGCCAGTCGAAGATCCATTTCGGTTACCTGAATTTCTTCTGAGCCTGCAGGTAAATGCTAATTTTGGATCCTCCATGGTTGTCCTGTCCTTTATCCTGGTCTTTGTCCTGTCGCTGGCCGGCCCGCTTCCCGTTGAAGGAAAGGCGCCGGCGGATTCTACAGGGGCGAGCCGGGTAACCCTGCGCCCCCTCCCTGGCAGGGGGGCTCCGGAAACCTTTGATGCTTATACCAATGCACTTATGGAGGATAATTTCGTGTTCCGCCATAGCGACCGGTTGCAATCCGACCTGGACCCGGTCCGTCATTTCCGGTCCCTGGATGCCATGTTCTATATCCTTTTTCTGCTCCTGCTTTTTCTTGCGGTGATCCGGCTGGTATTCGATAAATATTTTTCAGACCTGGTCCGGGCCTTTCTGAACCCAACGCTGAGCCAGCGGCAGCTTCGGGACCAGCTTTCCCAGACCCCATTCCCAGCCCTGCTGATGAATCTTTTTTTCACCATCAGCCTGGGGCTCTACCTGTTTCTGCTGCTTCGCAACTCGGGATTTATCACGAACTACAACATCAACCTCCTGCTGCCTACTTTCGTGCTGCTCATCGGGGCGGTCTATACCGTGAAGTGGCTGGTGCTGCGGTTCACCGGCTGGATTTTTGCCGCGTCTCCCCTGACTGAGGGCTATATTTTCATTCTTTTCCTGATCCAGAAGGTCCTGGGCATCGTGCTGCTCCCCTTCCTGGTGATCCTGGCTTTTTGCAGCAATCCCCTGGCCGGGGCAGGATTTTACATATCAATAATAATTATATTGTTATTCATTGTATATCGCTATGTTAGGGTCTGGAGTTTGATTAAAATGCATATTTCTTCTCATAGGTTTCACTTTTTTTTGTATTTTTGCGCCTTCGAAATCATTCCAGTCCTGATCCTGGGCAAGATCGTGCTGGATTGGCTGAATGGCAATGCCTGAGGATTGTGTTTTTTATCCGGGAGTTTATGCGTAAGGGAGGCCAGAAAAGTGCAGGGGTATCTAAAAAAATCCAGTCCATTCTCATTTCACAACCCAGACCGGAAACGGAAAAATCTCCCTATTTCGATTTGGCCCGGAAATTCAACATCAAGCTTGATTTTTATCCGTTTATCCGCGTGGAAGGGGTCCCGTCCCGGGAGTTTCGCAAGCAGCGGATTGATGTCTCAGCCCATAGCGCGGTGATCTTCACCAGCCGTAACGCGGTGGATCATTTCTTCCGGATCTGCGAGGAAATGAAAGTGAAAATCTCCCAGGAATGCAAGTATTTCTGCATCACCGAATCCGTAGCCCTCTACCTCCAGAAATTCATCCTGTACCGCAAAAGGAAGGTTTTCTTCGGGGCTGACGGATCCACCCGGAGTTTGCTGGACGTGATCGGCAAACACCGGGAGGGTGAAAAATTTCTGTTGCCCTGCTCCGATATCCAGAAAAACGATATCCAGAATTACCTGAAAGCCTCCAAATGCGAGTTCGCCACCGCCACCCTGTACAAGACCATCTGCAACGATATCCGTTCCATCCTGGCCGGGGACCCCTATGACATGATCCTGTTTTTCAGCCCTTCCGGGGTCAAATCCCTATTTGAAAACTTTCCCCGGTTCAGCCAGAACGGAACTTTTATCGGCGCCTTCGGCCCCACCACCTCCAAAGCCATTGAGGAAGCCGGGTTGCGCCTGGACCTAAAAGCCCCCCTCCCCGAAGCCCCCTCCATGGTCGCTGCCCTGGAGATCTATCTCGGAAAAATCAACCGCTGATCCTTCCCGCAACCTTCAGACCATTGACCTGCAACCGGGTAATGGTATTAATTATTCTCAATATTATAAAAAATTATAGTATTTTAGCCCTCCCAATCCGGAACCTCAGGGTATCCGTATCCCATGAAAAATCATTTCAACCGGCTCCAGGCGGAGCCGAGCCTTTATTTGCGTCAGCATGCCCGCAACCCGGTGGACTGGTATCCCTGGGGCCCTGAGGCATTTGATGCAGCACTTGCTCAAAACAAGCCCGTCCTGGTCAGCATCGGATATTCCGCCTGTCACTGGTGTCATGTGATGGAACGGGAAAGCTTCGAGGATCCCGTGACCGCAGGGCTCATGAATGACCTGCTGGTGAACATCAAGGTGGACCGGGAAGAACGGCCCGACCTGGACCAGATCTATATGGACGCGGTGCAGGCCATGACGGGTTCCGGCGGGTGGCCGCTCCATGTATTCCTCACCCCGGACAAAAAGCCATTTTTCGGAGGAACCTATTTCCCCCCGGTACCCACCGGGGACCGCATGAGCTGGAAACAGCTCCTGGTGGCAGTTGCGGAAGCCTTCCGGGACCGCAGGTCCCGGATCGAGGAGGAGGCCGGAAGGATCACCCTGCGGCTGGACCGGGAGGCCCAGATCCCCGGATCCCCGGACCAGGCTCCCCTCCCCTCCCTGCAAAAAAGGATCCTGGAGGGGGTCATGGCCCAGGCCGACCTGCTTTATGGAGGTTTTGGAGGCGCCCCGAAATTCCCGAACACGTTCCTGCTCCGCATCCTGATCCATCAATACCGGACTTCAGGGGATGAAAAGGCCCTGGAACACCTCAAAAAATCCCTGGACCACATGATTGGCGGGGGGATCTTCGACCAGGTGGGAGGAGGCTTTTGCCGCTATGCCACGGACCGGGCCTGGCAAGTGCCTCATTTCGAAAAAATGCTTTATGATAATGCCCTGCTGGTGGGCCTGATCAGCGAAGCCTACCAGCTCACCCGGGAAAACCGGTATGCCTGGGCGGTAAACAGGACCCTGGATTATTTATCCCGGGAGATGTCGGACCCCGGAGGCGGGTTCTTTTCCTCCCTGGATGCCGACAGCCAGGGGACTGAAGGAAAGTATTATGTCTGGTCCTATCCCGAGCTGGAAGAGCTGCTGGGAAAGGATTGCGCCGGTTTCTGCGCGGCTTTCGGTGCCCTCCCCGGAGGAAACTGGGAAGGGGTCAATATCCTCCACCAGACCGGGACCGGCGACCCCGGGGACCTGAAGATGGAGCCGCTTCTCGACCGGTTGCGTTCCCGTCGGGAACAGCGGGAAAGGCCTCAGCGGGATGAAAAAGTGCTCCTCGGCTGGAACGCCCTGATGTGCACCGCCTATTGCCGGGCCTTTGCTGCCCTGGGCGTCCCGGAGTACAGGGACCGGGCGGTGGCTAATGAAGCATTCCTCCGCGGGCAGATGACCGGGGCCGGGAAGCCAGGCATTTTCCATTGCTGGCAGGAGGGAAAACCCAGGGAGGATGCTTTCCTGGACGATTATGCCTTCCTGATTGAAGCCCTGATCAGCCTTCAGGAAGTTACGGCCAACCGGGATTACCTGCTGAGGGCCAGGGATCTGACTGATGAGGTGGTCCGGGAATTCTGGGATGAAGAAAAGGGGCTCTTCTGCTTTGCTTCCTCCTCCAGGAAGGACCTGATCGTCCGCCGGAGGGAAATTTATGATGGAGCAACCCCGTCGGGAAATGCGGTGATGTGCCGTAACCTGCGGTATCTGGGGGTCGTTTTTTCCAGGGAAGACTATGACAGGATGGCTGCCCGGATGACGGCAGCCACCGCTGAGCTTTCAGGGAAATATCCTTCCTCCTTTGGATTGTGGGCTCTGGGGCTCCTGGAATCGGCCCGGGGACCGGAAGAGATCGTCATTGTGGGACCGGATTTTGAAAAGTTGCTTGCAGGGATCCTGGGGGTATGGCTCCCCGCCCGGGTCATAATGGCTGCCCCCGGAGACGACCCGCGCTTCAGCCTGCTAACCAGCAGGTTCCGGCCCGGGAAGACCCTGATTTACGTGTGCCGGGGCAAAGTCTGTTCCCGGCCCCTGGAAACCGTGGAGGAAGCCCTCCGGGAGGCTTTAAATTTTCAGGAAGTTACAATAAGCGAGAACGCAAGGTCGTTAAAATAGGTTACTGTCCTTGGCTGGAAAAGCCCTGAAATGAAAGGAAATAAATAGTTATTATATAAAAAAAATATTACATTTGCGACCTTTAATTCATCCAAATCCGTCCTTATGAAAAACCGCGCTTTCAAGGGATTTGCCTTTGTTATGGCCCTGACTGTCTGTGGCAGTTGCAGCCTGAAGGGGACCAAAAGCGCAATGGGTGGCCAGTTGACCGGCGTGCCGAACCGGCCCCATTACGCTCCCACCGTGCCTTACGGAATGGTTTATATCCCCACCGGGTTTTTCCATATGGGGGCCAGCGATGAGGACGTGAATTATGCCCTCACAGCCCGGAGCAAGGCGGTTACCCAGGGCGGGTTTTACATGGATGCCACCGAGATCACCAACAACCAGTACCGGCAATTCGTTTACTGGGTCCGGGACTCCATAGCCCATGTCCTGCTGGGGCAGGTCAAATCCAACAAGGACGGGCAGAGTTTCATCGACTGGAGGGCCAAAATCAATTATGCAGACCCGGCCACCCAGCAGAAGCTGGACGCCATGTTCTATCCTCCCCAGGACCGGATCTGGAACCGCAAGGATATCGACATCAGAAAACTGGTTTACCATGCCGAATCCTATGACCTGAAGGATGCTGCCATGGACGAGGGCAGGAGCCCGAGGGATTCCTTCATCATCAAGACCAATACCGCCATCTACCCGGACACCCTTTGCTGGATCCGGGATTTCTCCTATTCCTATAACGAACCCATGGCCCGGATGTACTTCTACCATCCGGCCTTCGACAATTATCCCGTGGTAGGGGTGAACTGGGAACAGGCCACCGCCTTCTGCAACTGGCGCACCAATTACTGGAACGATTACCGGGAATCCCGGCATGAATATACCGAGGGAGAATTCAAGCTGCCGACCGAAGCCCAGTGGGAATATGCCGCCAGGGGCGGGAGAAACGAATCCCCCTATCCCTGGGGCGGACCCTACCTGCGCAACAAGAAAGGCTGCCTGCTGGCCAACTTCAAGCCCGAACGGGGGGATTATGCCTCTGACGGAGGCCTCTACCCGGTCCGCGCTGATTCCTACTGGCCCAATGATTACGGTCTGTACAACATGGCCGGAAACGTGAGCGAGTGGACCTCTTCCGCCTATTACGCGGATGCCTCCACTTTCGAAATGGACATGAACCCGGACATCGAATACAACGCCAAGCCCACCGATCCCCCCAAGATGAAACGCAAGGTGATCCGCGGCGGTTCCTGGAAGGATATCGGTTATTTCCTGCAGGTGAGCACCCGGCAGTATGAGTATCAGGATACTTCCAAATGTTATATCGGGTTCCGCAGCGTCATTTCTTTCCTGGGAAGGTCCAAGGGAGATTTCAGCAAGCAATGACCCGCCAAAAACCCTGATCCTGCTAATATCCCGTTAAAAACCTAAAACCAATGGCTCTCAACTTTGAAACCAAAAGGGGTAAAACCATCCTGAATTTCATTTTCAGCTTCGGCGCCGCCATCGTGATCCTCGGCGCCCTTTTCAAGATCCTCCACTGGAGGGGCGCCACCGGAATGCTGATGGCAGGGATGTTCACCGAGGTGGCCATATTCACCCTGTATGCCCTGATCCCCCCACCCTCCGAATATTATTGGGAACGGTTCTATCCCGGCATCCGGGAAAGCCCCGAAGACGAATTGGCCCGGACCGGAAAATTCGAGATCCATTCCGTTGCCATGGGGGGTGCGGTTTCCCGCCAGAACACCCTGCATAGCCTGGATCAGATGATGCAGGAAGCCGATATCACTCCGGCAAGCCTCAAGCTGCTCAGCGAAGGATTCCAGAAGCTTCATGCCCGGGTGACCGATATGCATGATCTTTCGGAAGCGATTGCAGCGACCAGGGAATACACCACCCGCACCAGGGAGGCTGTTACCGCCCTCACCGGGGTGAAGGAAGCCTATACCAGCGCGGCTGCCGCGGTGACCAGTTTCACGGAAGCCTCCGAATCCGCGAAGCATTTCCAGGAAAAGGTCAAGCAGATGACCATGAACCTCGGGTCCCTGAACACGATCTATGAGCTGGAGCTGAAGGATACCACCAACCACCTGAAAGCCCTCAACAAATTTTATACGACGGTGGCAGCAGCCTCCGAAACGATGAGCCAGACTGCCGGGGATGCCCGGAAGACGCAGGAACAGATCGCCCTGATGGCCCGGAACCTGGGAAGTCTCAATGTGATTTATGGCAATATGCTGTCAGCCATGCAGCCCAGGTAACCTTAACCTCAGACCCTGAACCTATCCTGTAATAAAACCTTAACCTAAAATGGCCTTACCCAAAGAGCCCAGGCAGAAGATGATCAACATCATGTACATTGTGTTGACCGCTTTGCTTGCCCTCAATGTATCCAATGAAGTGCTCAATGCGTTTAAAATAGTCAATGACAGCATCAAGGCATCCAACGGATCCATAGCAACCAAGAACAACCAAACCTACAGCGAATTTGAAAAACAGATGAAGGTTGACCCGGCACGGGTCGGTCCCATCAAGGCCAAGGCGGATTCGGTGAAGCTGCTGACGGCCCAGATGAACGAATACCTGGACAGCCTCAAGACCCTGGTCATCCAGCAAAGCGGTGGCCTCGACGATTCCGGTGATGTAAAATATGCGGACAACCTGGAAGCCCCCACCCGGGTCATGGAGAATTACGGAAACGGCCCGGTCCTCAGGAAAAGGATCCAGCAGCTTCGCGAGCAACTGCTCCGGTTTGTGGAACCCGCGTACCGGCAGGAACTCGCAAACACCCTGCCCCTGAAAGTGGAAATTCCCCATACCAACGATCCTGAGAACAACAACGACTGGACCGCGGCCCATTTTAAAATGGTGCCGACGATTGCCGCGGTGACCATCCTGAGCAAGTTCCAGAACGACGTGAAGAATTCCGAATCCATGGTGATCGATCACCTGTTCAGCGAGATCAGCAAGCAGAATTTCGTATTCAACCAATATTCCGTCCTGGTGTCCGCCAATTCGGGCTATGTCATGACCGGCCAGAAATATGAGGCCAAGATCATGCTCGGCGCCTATAGCACCACCGTGAATCCAACGATCACCGTGAACGGCCAGGGCATTCCCGTGAACGCCGGTATGGGGACCTATGATGTCCTGGGCAACGGGGTGGGAGAGCATAACTATAATGTGGTCATCGCCCTGAAGGACCAGAACGGGAAGATAGAGACCTATAATTCAACCCAGAACTATACCGTCGGGGCTTCCAGCGTATCGGTATCCGCTGACAAGATGAATGTGATGTACATCGGGGTGGACAATCCCATTTCCATCGCTGCCGCTGGCGTTCCAGCCGAAACCATCAACGCCTCCATCCAGGGGCCTGGATCCATCGTGAAGTCCGGAACCGGGCATTTCATCGCCCGGGTGACCAGCGTGGGTGATGTGACAGTCAATGTTTCCGGAACCCTGGACGGCCAGGTCAAGTCCATGGGAACCATGAAGTTCAGGACCAAAAGGATGCCGGATCCCTTCCCCACCGTTGCCGGGAGCAAGGGCGGCATGCTGAAATCAGCCCTCTTCAGGCTCCAGGAAGGTGTTTCAGCCTCCATGCCCCCCGATTTCGAGTTCGACGTTCGCAGCGTGGTCACCAGCTTCACCATCGGTTTCCAGGGAGAAGGCTTCCCGGATTATATCGAGCGCAATTGCAATTCCGCATATTTTTCCCAGGATATCAAACAGCTGATCGGCAGGTGCAAACCGGGGACCCGGGTATATATCGACAATATCAAGGCCCATATGCCGGATGGAACCACCAGGGACATCGGCAGCCTGGTCTATAAGTTAAACTGATCCTTCACCGAACAATCACGGGTTATGAGGACTGATATGATCAAAAAAGGAATTTGGCTCACGGTAACCGCGGCACTCCTCGCGGGCAGCGCCATGGCGCAGACCAGCTCCAAAAAGAAACACACCACGCGGCGGAAAGCCGCCGCCGTTGGCCAGCAGTCCGGTTCAGGAACCGGTGGCTCGGTGACCAACCCGGCCACCGGTAACCAGGTGACTCCTCCCGGGGGCAATGCGGAAACTCCCTTCGGTTCCACCCCGGCCTCCCAGCGGCCGGACAATGTGTTCGGAGCCATGGATAGCGTACGTCCTTCGATGAAGATCGACGGCGCCGTGGTGGACACGATGGACCGGACCATGAAGCCGCTTTCTTACCAGTATATCCGTAAGGATGATGCCATCTGGGGAAAAAGGATCTGGAGGGAAATTGATACCCGGGAAAAAATGAACCTGCCTTTCCGTTATCCCGCCAATGAAGACAACGGGAGCCAGATGCTGATCAATATCCTGATCAACGCCGTCCGGAAGGGAGAGGTCCAGGCCTTCGATCCCATCGACGACCGTTTCACCACCCCCATGAGCATCGACCAGCTTACTACCCAGCTCCAGGGGAAGATCGATACCGTGTTGGTGACCGACCCGGTGACAGGGAAGGAAACTCCTCAGGTCTACCGCAACGACTTCGATCCCAGCAATATCGTTCGCTACCGGATCAAGGAGGATTGGGTCTTCGACAAGCAGACCTCAACCCTGTATGTACGAATCATCGGAATCGCCCCGGAGCGGGCCATTATCCATCCGGACGGATCCGTCCGGGCCTTCACCCCGATATTCTGGATCTACTACCCGGACCTGAGGCCCGTTCTGGCCCGCTTCGAGGTATATAATCCCAAGAATTATGCGATGCGGCTGAACTGGGAGGATGTTTTCGAGATGAGGATGTTTTCCAGCTATATCATTAAAGAGGATAATGTGTTCGACCGCCAGATCAAGGATTATATCACCGACGGAACCCGGAGGCTGATGGAGGGTGAAAGGATCAAGAACGAAATCTTCGACTGGGAACAAAGCCGGTGGTCTTACTGATCACCCGATCAGCTCCAGGGCACCGAAACTATAATTGCGGATCCCTTCCTGGGTTTCCAGGACCAGCTGCCCATCCGGCAGCACCCCGCGCGGGATGGCTTCCAGGATCCCGGCGGAGTCCTGGAACCTGCAGGTCTGATCCAGCCGGTAAAGCCTGGATCCATACTCCCGGAGCAATGCTTCCGTTCCTCCATCCAACAGCAGGGAATACCGGGGTTCCAGCAAGGAGCAGAACCGTCGCGCCACGGCCACCGGATCGAATACCTTCCCGGTCGCCTGGAAAAAAGAAACAGGATTGGGCAGTTCCGGTGGAAAAATTTCCTGGTTCAGATTGATCCCGATCCCCACGACCGAAAAGACCCAGGCATTTCCTCTCAGGATGTTTTCGATGAGGATCCCCCCTGCCTTTCTGTCACCCCAATACAAGTCGTTGCTCCATTTGATCCGGCAATTTTCCGGACCGAGGGCCCAGGCCATCAGGTCGAATCCTGCGAGAGCAACGGCAGCGCTGAGGGGAAACTGCTGTTCTGCCTTGAGCCTAACTGGCTGCAATACAAGGGACAGCATCAGGCTTTGCCCGGGGGCAGAATACCATGTTTTTCCCCGTTGGCCTTTTCCTGCGGTTTGGGAAAGGGCCAGGTAGCCTGTTCCCTCCCGGATCTCCCTGGCATTCAGCTCCCCCATGGCATAGTTATTGGAGCTGTCCACGCAGTCCAGAATCACCAGGGGATCTCCAAGCCTTCGGTCCCCAAGGGCCTTATCCCCGATCATAGGCAAATTATATGGAGCCCGAAGCGGACCAGGAACCCTCCGGTTTGCATGGATTTTGTAAATTTGCTATCCTGGAATTCGGGCAAAATTAGGATTTATTGGAACCATTATCCGTACTTGCAAACCGTAAAAAGGCGGCAATCCGTTTAAAAAGAAACAGCAGACTTTTTAAAGCCATCATAAAAGCCATCCAGGAAAAGAAGGGAGAGCACATCGTATCCCTGGACCTCCGGAAAATCCCAGAAGCCGTAGCTGATTTTTTCGTTCTGTGTGAGGCAAGTTCCAACATCCAGGTCAGGGCGATCGCAGAGCATGTGGAGGAACTGGTGAAAAGAGCCGTGAAAGAGACCCCCTATAAGCATGAAGGATATCTGGCCCTTCAGTGGGTGTTGATTGATTACGTGAATATTGTGGTGCACATATTCCAGCCAGCCACGAGAAAATTTTACAGGCTGGAGGATATGTGGAGCGATGCGGACCTGATGACCCACGATGATTAACCCCGGTCCCCGAGGACCGGGCCTTAAATTCAGGCAAATCAAACAGTTCGGAGAGACTGACCATATGGAAACAGGCGGGAACAATGTGCCACCCCGTGGCCCCGACGACAAGACACCCCGTAAAGGACCCAAGTTCAATATTTACTGGATATACGGTATCATACTTTTGGTGCTGATCGGCGTACAGCTTTTTCCTTATCATTCCAAACCGGCCGAGATCAGCTTCCAGGATTTTTGCAAAAATTACCTGGCCAGCGGGGATGTCGACAAGCTCGACGTGATCGGAACCAACGATGTGGAGGTATACATCAAGAAAGAGCGGCTGGAAGAACCCAAGTTCAAGGATGTGGCGCATAGCGGCCTGGGCAATGCCAATCCCGGCCCCCATTACCATTTCACCATCGGAAACATCCAGACCTTCAACCAGGAGCTGGAAAAGGCGGAATCCCAGTACAATATCGGCCAGAACGATATCGAGGTGACTTACCACCAGCGACCGGACTGGATCGCTCCGATCCTGCAGCTGGCCCTCCCCATCCTGATCATCATCGGGCTCTGGGTGCTGTTCATGCGCAAAATGGGAGGTCCTTCCAGCGGAGGCGGACCCGGCGGCATCTTCAATATCGGGAAATCCAAGGCCACCCTTTTTGAAAAAGGCACCAAGGTGAACATCACCTTCAATGACGTGGCGGGACTCGACGAGGCCAAGCAGGAGGTCATGGAGGTGGTGGATTTCCTGCGCTATCCCAAGAAATACACTTCCCTGGGTGG
>JANWKA010000145.1 GCA_025451655.1 Chitinophagaceae bacterium
AGCCGGACATAATGGTCCTGGTAACGGGCCAGTCTCAGCACCCCCATCTCGATCAGGGCAGGCTGGTTTGCGGTAATCCGGATCAGGGCGTAGCCCATGACCAGGGTGCCGGGATCAATGCCAAGAATAATATGGGAGGGCTTTTCCAAGGTTCCGCGAAGGTAAGGGAATGGATGGTGGCTGTTTTTGCGCCATCATGATATTCCAGTAGGTTTGCACAAATCCGGGGGCTGAACAAAACTACCAAAATAATCCTCAATTACCTGATTGGAATCGGGTTGTTCTTCTGGCTTTCCTATTCCATCTTTCACCAGGTCAGTCATCAAAAAAACCTCCAGGCATCGCTGGACCAGTTCGCCACCCTGTTCCATGGAATGAAGCTTGCGGGACTGATCCTGGTCCTGGTCCTGATGGTCCTGAACTGGATCCTGGAATCCCGCAAATGGCAGATCCTGGTAGACCCCCTGGAGCATGTCACCCTCGGCAGGTCCTTCCTGGCCATCCTTTCCGGGCTCTCCCTTGCTGTGGTTACGCCCAACCGGATCGGGGAATATGCGGGCAGGATCCTGTACCTTAAAAACATCCATAAGCTGCGGGCCATCACCGTAACCGTGGTGGGGAGTTTCAGCCAGCTGATCGTGACCATCATTGCGGGGATCTGCGGGCTGGCCTGGGATATCCATTTTACTGCAGGGATCGGACCCCATCCCCTGGTCTCTTCGTTTTGGGAAAAAATATCCCTCTTCCTGCTGGGGATCCTGACTGTCGGTTGCGTCATCCTGTACTTCAGGCTGGATCTGATCGTTAATCTTTTTGTCCGGTTCAGGTTTTTGCGCCGGCTTCGGACCCTGGTGCTGATCCTGGGCAGGTTCTCATCCAGGGACCTGCGCCGGGTGCTGGCCCTGTCCGGCCTGCGCTACCTGGTATTTTCCATCCAATACCTGTTCCTGCTCAGGTTGTTCGGGGTGGAATTGATCTGGTGGCAGGGCCTGGCGATGATCAGCCTCATTTTCCTGATCATGGCTATCGTTCCTACCATCGCGCTTGCAGAAGTGGCGATCCGGGGTGAAGTGAGCCTTTTCTTCCTGGGACTGCTCAGCTCCAATACCCTGGGAATCGCATCGGCAACCGTGGGCATATGGTTTATTAATTTAATTTTACCGGCGATCCTGGGAAGCCTTCTGTTGCTTCGGGTCCGGGTCTTCCAGGATAAATAAAGGTTTGATGAAAAACCTGATTCTTGCCGCAGCGTTTTTATTTTCCGCAAATTACGCTGTGGGGCAACAGGACCTTTTCTGCGGCATCAACAATACCACATTTTCCGCGGGGGAGCAGTTCTCGGTCAAAATCTATTACAACCTGGGGAGTATCTATGTAAGTGCTGGGGAGGCTGTGTTCACCACCACCATGGTCACCATCGGAAACCGCCGTGCCTATCATGTGGTCGGCCAGGGCAGGACCTTTTCCGCCTATAACTGGATCTTCAAGGTCCGGGACAATTATGAGACCTATATCGACAGCGCCAACCTCCTGCCCATAGAATTCATACGCAATGTGAACGAAGGCGGGTTCCACTTCAATAACTTCGTCACTTTCGACCACGATGCGGGGACCGCAAGGTCTGCAAAGGGGGTGTTCAGGGTGCCCAAATGCGTCCAGGACGTACTCAGCACAATTTATTACGCCCGAAATATCGATTTCGACCGTTATAAACCCGGTGACAAGATCCCCTTCGACCTGTTCCTGGACGACCAGGTTTACAACATTTACATCCGTTACCTGGGGAAAGAAGAGGTCCAGACCCGGTTCGGGAAATTCCATGCGATCAAGTTCAAACCCCTGCTGATCAGGGGAACCATCTTCAAGGGGGGAGAGCAGATGACCGTATGGGTCAGCGATGACCGCAACCATATTCCCCTCCGGGTGGACAGCCCGATTTCGGTGGGGAGCATCAAAGCCGACCTGGATTCCTATTCCAACCTTCGTTACCCGTTCAGCTCCATGATCAGCAAAAGATGATCCGGCGATCCTGCCTGGCCTGGATCAGATCATGGCCTGAAATTCAATTGCCTTGGTATCAATAAGATAATCCGGTTCAGACAGGAAGGCGGATTTTCCCAATTTTTGAATTATCTTCCTTTCAAGACCCTCCACCATGCCCCCCTCCCGCCGACTGGCAGCAATCATGTTTACCGACATATGCGGATACACCGCGCTGATGGGCATGGATGAAAGAAAAGCCATCGATCTGCTGGTCGCCAACCGGGAAATCCAGCGGCCGATCATAGAACAATATGGAGGCACCTGGATCAAGGAGATCGGGGATGGCATTCTGGCCAGCTTTACAACTGTTACCGACTCCGTAATGTGCGCCCTGGCCATCCAGGATTCCTGCGCGGCTCTGCCGGCCCTCAAGCTTCGGATCGGCATCCACCTGGGAGAGGTGGTTTTCGAGAACCATGATGTATTCGGTGATGGGGTGAACATAGCGGCCAGGCTCCAGGCCATTGCACCGGTCGGCGGGATCTGGGTATCTGAGTCGGTTTCCGAAAATATCGCCAATAAAAAGGGGATCCAGAGCAAGTTCATCCGGCAGGAGGCCCTGAAAAACGTTAAGGATCCCATAAAAATATACGAGGTCACCGGGGATTTGGCCAATCCTGAAGATCAGCGGCCCTTTTTCCCGATCCGCCCCCCGAAAACAGCTTCCCCCAAGAGTATCGCCGTACTTCCTTTCATGAATATGAGCACCGACCCCGAGCAGGAATATTTCAGTGACGGCATCGCCGAAGAGATCCTCAATTCCCTTTCCCACCTCAAGGATCTCCATGTGGCCGGGCGCTCCTCCTCCTATCAGTTCAAGGGAAAAAACGGGGATTTACGGGGGGTGGGTGAGAAGTTGGGAGTCAGTACGATACTGGAGGGAAGCGTCCGAAAGCAGGGTAACCGGCTCCGGGTGACCGCCCAGCTCATTAGTGTGAAGGACGGTTTTAATTTATGGTCGGAACGATATGACCGCAACCTGGATGATATTTTCGCAATCCAGGAGGATATCGCCCTGGCCATCACTGAAAAACTGAAGATTACCCTTTTGGGCGCGGAAAGGGATATCATCGCCAAGGTTCATACTCAAAACCCTGAAGCTTATGAATTGTATCTCAAGGGTCGTTTCCTATTGAACAGGCGGGGCAGTTCCCTCATCCCGGCTCTTCAATTCCTGCAACAGGCCATCGATCTGGACCCTGATTTTGCCCTGGCCCATTCCGAATTTGCGAACGTGTGCCTGCTGCAGGGTTATTACAGCCAGAAACCCCCGGCGGAAGTCATGCCGATTGCCAAAAAATCCGCGGAAGAAGCCATCAGACTGGACGCCACCCTTTGCGAACCCTTCACATCCCTTGGATATTATTATTGCAGCTTCGAGTTTAACCGGGTGGAAGGCAGAAGGCATTTTGAGCGGTCCCTGGAACTGAATCCCCGCTATGCCCTGTGTCATTATTGGTTCGCCTTGTTTTATCATACCTTACTCGAAGGAAATTTTGAGGAAGCCGAGCGGCATACGCGGATCGCGGTAGAACTGGAACCCTTCAGCGCAATCATTCAGTCCGGTTATGCCATTGTCCTGTTCGGCTCCCGGAAATATGAAGAAGCGATCCGAATCGCGAAAATCAGCATTGAACAGGATGCCAATACTTTCCTGTCCCATTTCACCATGGGGCATTCCTATTTGAAATTGGGATTGTTTCCGGACGCGGAGGATTCCTTTAAATTCGCCATTAAAATATCCAACCGGCACCAATGGGCAGTGCATGGATTGATCTGGACTTACTGCCTGTCGGACCATTTACAGGAAGCCAGGGCATTGATGGATGAAATGAAGGACAGGCTGAAAAAGGAATACCTGGGCCTGGCCTTCATGGCCATTTCTGCAAGCCTCCTGGGCGAGATAGACCTGGCCATCACCTACCTGGAGGGAGCATTCACTTCAGACCCCACCTTCGCCACCCTGAAGTATATGGAGTGGCCCATTCCTCCAGCCCTGAAGGAGCATCCTGGCTTTTCCCTTTTACTGGGGAAAATTTGGAAAAACTGACGAAGAACCAGGCTGCCCCCACCATTCCCGTCAATGATTCAGCAAAAGCCAACCGGGGGCTAATCCTTCATGCTGAGCCGGACGGGCCGGTCATCCGGAGCAACCTGGTACAAGACATAGGTGCCGCCCCCATCCCGGGCAGTGGAGCATGACTTTCTGGTTTTACCCTGAAGCACCTCCACCCCGTTCCAGGAATGGGGCACATAAGTTTTCAGGGTGAGGGGAATATTATACAGGGAAGGATTGAGGCTGGGATGCAGCTTCACCCGGATGGTTTTACCACTCAACCGGACTTCCGGCTTGTTGTCCATCCTTTCTCTCATGTATTTGGTAACATCCATGAAGGTCGCCACCCAAAGCTCTTTTTCATGGTCATGAATGTATTGGAAATAAGTGTAGAGGGTTTGGCGGGTCATGGGCTCATAGCCAACCCCGTCCACCCCATGGATGACCAGGACCAGCCAGATATTGTTATGGGCGATGGTGGTATCTACCCAGGATTCCAGGCGGCTCAGGGTGGTCCGGGTTCCGGGCCCCCGCTGCCATTGCACATAGGGTTTGCCGGAAAGGCCGGGCTGCTGCCGTTCTCCCCGGTTGATTTCGGTCATATAGGGCTCGGGCATCAGGTTGCGCAGGGCGGGATATACCGGGAGGGCTGCTTTCATCACCCGCGGGTCGTCGATTCCAAAGGGCACTTCCGCTGAAAAAGTGTATTTCGACCCCAGGTGCTCCAGGATATCCTGTTTGCTTTTGCGCAGCTCGTACATCATGTTGCTGGTGTCCATGATGGCCAGGTGCTCATGGGTCACGGTATGGCTCGCGATCTCATAGCCTCTCGCTGCCAGCTGCCTGAGGTAATCCCAGCTCAGGCCGATTTCATTTGCGATCTCCATGCTGGTGTCCTTTCCGGGAGGAAGGCCGCCGCTGCGGACCTTCCGGTATAATTCGTCCATAAGATGGTAAGCCGAATCGATCCTTCCGGATTCGTAAAGCTCCGAAGCCCGGTCGTAATAGGCGAGTGTGCCCTTGAATCCGAGGTACCGGGCCGCGGATGCCCGCTCAAAGAAATTATTTTTCCCGGTTGGGCTTTCCCCGGTTTCCCGGACGATGTCCGCAATCGGCCTTCCGATGAAACGGGAAGGATACCGGGAACCGGTAATGGGCCCGGTGATGACAAAGAAGGTGGCAGGAAGGTTGAAATGGTCCATGACGGGAAGGGCGTCCGAGAACTGGGTCCGGATCCCGTCGTCATAGGTCAGGGAAACCGCGCCGGTTTTTCCGGATTGCCAGGTGGTGATCCGGGTCTGGCCCAAGGGTAAGGTCTGGGCCGCGCATCCGGTAATCATCCCAAAAGCCGAAAGGAAAAGAACAGGAGTTCGCATGGAATCGGGAATGGTGGAGAGGACAAGGTACGAAACGCGGCTAAAATTTTGCAAACCCAGGCGGGCGGGAAGGCCGGAGATCCCGGCCTGATTGAAGGGTGGCAGGAAGATTCCCGGCCTGGTTGGCCCTTCCAGTATTTCCATTTTTTTCAGGAGGGGCCATCGGCAAACCCGGTTCATCCGGAAGGCATCCTGACCGGATCCAGATGATGGGGGTGGAATCAAAAGCATTCAGGGATTTCCGGTATCAAAGGGAGAGGCGGGAAATCCGTCCCGGTTATACAGGTTGGCTCCTTCCGGGTTATCCGCCCAGGCGTAACGCACGGAAACCGGATGAGAGATGGAATCGTTCCACACTACCACCTGGTCCCCCTCGATCCGGGCCTTCGCCCAAACAAATTTCCGGTCCCTGCCGGCAATGGAAAAATATTTCAGTCCATCTCCACCCCGGGCGGTCAGGCCGCTCCCCACATGGGAAAAGGAAAGCACCATGCTGTCGCCCCGGACGGTGGCAGACAGGAATAGGGGTCCACTATAAGGAACCGTGCTGTCCCCGTAGGCGAGGTTTTCTGCGGCGAAGGCCAGCCGGTCTCCGACATCTTTCTTGTCCAGGGGATGGATATCGTTCCATTCCCCGGTCCCGATCGTAACTGCCATTGCGGTTTTTGCGACCGCAAGGGCCTTGCGCTGGGCTTCCCGGATTTCGGCCCAACTGCTCCGGGATGGGGAATAATTCCGTTCCATGAATTCGGGTAGCTGGACATAGAGAAAGGGAATTTCCCCCTGGTTCCAAAGCTTCCTCTAGTCTGCGATCAGGGCTGCCATCAATCCTTCATAGGTGGAAGGGTGGCTTGCGTTGGCCGCCCCCTGGTACCATAGAAACCCCTTTATGGAATAGGGGATGACCGGGGCGACCATGGCATTGAAGAGGCTGGATGGAATATCCTGGAAGGAAAGCCCTCCCCGGGGAACCAGCCCGGAGGGGGGTGGAAAAACGGATCCTACCTGGTAAGTCCAGTCACCCCGCAGGTCGATGGTGTCCTGTCCTGCAGCCAGGAGGTAGGGTTTGTCCTGGATGAACCCACCCTTCCCTGAAATGCTGGTCACCCGGATGACAATTAAGTTTTTACCCTGCTTCAGAATCCCGGGTTGAAGGGTGTAAATGCTGGGCGGATACTGGTATCCGATAGCACCTGCGAAGGTTCCGTTGACATAGGTCTGGTCGGCGTCCACGATCCTTCCCAGGAAAAGGGTAGCCGGCTTTCCGGTCATGGATTGCGGAACCTCGATGGATTTGCGGAACCAGATCACCCCATGCAATCCCCGGACCCCCTCGTCTTCCCAGGAACCGGGAAGCCAGAACCGGTGCCATCCCAGGGGAACAAAGGAGGTGTCGTACCAGGGCTTGGGTCCGGTAAGGCCTCGATCCGGTTCGCGGAAACGGGCCGATCCCGCTTCCCGGATCATTTCATTCAGGCGGGAAAGCGAATCCAGGTTCGTCTTATCCTGGTAATATTGCTGGACCTGTTCATATTGCGGAAATCCCTTCAGTCCTTCGGGGCTGATCCAGGCTTCGATCAGGGTCCCCCCTACGCTGGAATTGATCAGCCCGACAGGGACATGGTATTTCAGGAAAATTCTTTTTGCGAAGAAATAGGAGGCAGCCCCGAATTCCAGTACCGTCCGGGGATTGGCGGCCACCCAATGGCCGCCCGGAAGGGTATCCCGGGCACCCAGGGGACCGGCAGCGGTGGGCACGAAGAAATTGCGAATTTGGGGATAATCCGCGCTGGCAATTTCATCCGGATAGCGGTACCGGACCCGCTTCATGGGCAGGACCATGTTGGACTGCCCGGAACAGAACCAGACATCCCCTACCAGGATATCGTGGATGATGATCCGGTTCTTTCCCTGAAGTTCCATGGAATAGGGACCTCCCGCCTGGAGGGGGGCCAGGATCAGGGCCCAGCGCCCGTCCGCTCCTGCCCTGGTCTGATAATGTTTTCCAAGGAACCGGACCGATACCCTTTCTCCCGGATCGGCCCATCCCCAGATCCGGGCATGGACTCCCCTTTGCAGGACCATGCTGTCGCTGACCAGCCTGGGAAGGCGGATGTTACCGGGGGATTGCAGAAAAAAAAGCAAAAGGGAAACCAGGACTGGTAGAAGCCTTTTGACCGGGGCCGGACAAAGGAGACCCGACCCATTTTTTGGAAGATGCATGGGATCTGCAATTGAAATGAAAAAATCGGTCAGGGTGGCAGGATAAAAGTACAAAAAATCCGGTTTTGTCTTCCGAAGTCCGGACCGGCGGAGGCCGGACTGGCTTGCCGTTCGGCCATTATGTCTTAAATTTGTATAATTAAAAAGATATATGTATGGATGATCATAAGCCCCATATCCTTCTGGTGGAAGATGATTCCAATCTTGGCCTGGTGCTTAAAAACTACCTGGAGCTGAATGATTATTCCGTGGAGTTATCCCGGGACGGGATCCTCGGATTGGCCGCATTCAGAAGAGAGAAATTCGACTTGTGCCTCCTGGACGTGATGATGCCCAATATGGATGGTTTTACCCTGGCCGAGGAGATTCGCAATGTCGATCCGGATATTCCCCTGTTTTTCCTGTCGGCTAAAAGCATGAAGGAGGATATCATCCAGGGGTATAAGCTCGGAGCAGACGATTATATCACCAAACCCTTCGACAGCGACCTGCTGATGCTCAAAATCAAGGCCATCCTGAAACGGAACCAGGAATTCAACAACAAGGAAAGCGAACTGGTGGAGTTTGATCTCGGTAAATTCCACTTCAATGCCAGGCTCAGGACCCTCACCTCCCCGGATGAATCCCATACCCTTTCCCCCAAGGAAAATGAATTGCTCAGGATGCTTGCCGAACACCGCAATGACCTGCTGCCCAGGGACGCTGCGCTGAAGAAGATCTGGGGCAGCGATACTTATTTCAACGGCAGGAGCATGGATGTCTATATCGCCAAGCTCCGCAAATACCTCAGGGGGGACCCGGCCATTGAAATCGTCAACATTCATGGCAACGGGTTCCGGCTGGTGACCCAGTAAGGCCGGATTTCCTTTAAAACAGCTGGATGGAGGGATCGCCGCCCCCGGGAACCTTTCCCAGGTGGCGGTAGGCTCTTTCGGTGGCTTCCCTTCCCCGGGGGGTCCTTTTCAGGAATCCCTCCTGGATCAGGAAAGGTTCGTAAACTTCCTCCAGGGTACCCACCTCTTCCCCGACCGCGGTAGCGATGGTGGTGATCCCCACAGGTCCCCCCCGGAATTTTTCAATGATGGTGGAAAGGATCCGGTTGTCCATCTCATCCAGGCCATGCTCATCCACGTTAAGTGCCCTGAGACCATATTCCGTGATGGCCAGATCGATGACCCCGTTGCCCATGACCTGCGCGAAATCCCGCATCCTGCGCAATAATCCGTTGGCGATCCGGGGTGTTCCCCGGCTCCTCCGGGAAATTGCGGTCACCGCATCCGAAGTGATCCGGGTCTGAAGCAGGCCTGCGGAGCGCAAGATGATTTTTTCCAGGATCTCCGCCTGGTAATATTCCAGCCTTGCCTTGATCCCGAACCGGGATAGCAGGGGAGCCGTGAGCAGCCCGGAACGGGTCGTGGCTCCGATGAGGGTAAAAGGCTGCAGGTTGATCTGGATGGTCCTCGCGCTGGGTCCCGTATCGATCATGATGTCGATCCGGAAATCCTCCATGGCGGAATAGAGATATTCCTCGACGATGTTTCCCAACCTGTGGATCTCGTCTATGAAAAGCACATCCCTGGCCTCCATGCTGGTGAGCAAACCGGCCAGGTCACCCGGCTTTTCGATCACAGGTCCCGAGGTCTGCCGGATATTGACCCCAAGTTCATGAGCCACGATCCGGGAGAGGGTGGTCTTCCCCAGACCGGGAGGGCCATGGAACAGGATATGGTCGAGGGCTTCCCCCCGCATCCGGGCCGCTTCGATGAAGACCCTGAGGTTGTCCAGGATCTGTTGCTGCCCGGAAAAATCCGCCATATCCCGGGGCCGGATTTGGTTCTCGAACTCCTGTTGGGCTGGAGTCATCTGCTCTTCGCCGGGTAAAAGGTGGGGATTGGCCATTATTGCTTCAACTGGGTCACCAAAAGTAAACAAAAAGCCCCCATGCCGGATTCCCGGAAAGGGATGACAAACCGGCCGGGTTTTGGATTGGGGAATTGCCTCTGGCTAAAGGACCACGTTCACCATGCGCCTGGGCACAATGATGACTTTTTTGGGTTTTTTCTCCCCGAGCCATTTGAGCACCACGGGATGGGCGAGCACTTCCTTTTCAATCATCGCGGGTTCGGCATCTGCCGGAAAGCTCATCTCGGTCCGGGTTTTCCCATTGATGGCGACCGGGTAAAGAAAATGTTCCTCCTTCAGCCATTTTGCTTCCCAGGAGGGATAGGGGGCAGTCAGTATGGTTCCCTGATTTCCCCCGGCATGCCAGAGTTCCTCACTGATATGGGGGGCATAGGGTGCGAGCAGGACCAGCAGGGAATTGATAATGCCCTGGTCGCGGCAGGATATCGCGGTAAGCTCATTGACGCAGATCATAAACTGGCTGACCGCGGTGTTGAAAGAGAGCTTTTCGGTATCCTCTCCCACCTTGCGAATGGTCTTGTGCAGGATCTTCAGGGCTTCGGGAGCGGGTGTTTCGTCCCGCAGGGCCCACTGCCCGGATTCGGAATAGCAGAGGCGCCAAAGTTTTTTCAGGAAACGGTGCACCCCTTCGATCCCCTGGGTGTCCCAGGGCTTGCTGAGTTCGATGGGGCCGAGGAACATCTCGTAAAGCCGGAAGGTGTCCGCTCCGTAACGGTCTACGATATCGTCCGGGTTGACCACATTGTATTTGCTCTTGCTCATTTTTTCCACCTGGGGAACCGTCCGGAATTCTGCAATTCCTCCATCCGGACAGAACCAGGAACCCCTGAAATAATAACCGGAACTCGTGATATAACAGCCTCCCGGGTTTGCCGATGCATGGGCCGCAACATCCAGGACATGGTTGGCCACCAGGCTGATGGGCAGGTGGATCAGCTGAAAACCATCCTGCTTCCCTTCGGGAATGGAATCTGCTGAAAAATAAATATGGGTCCCGGGATCCCGGTCCGGCAAGTCATCCCCTATCGCCTCCAGCCCCATCTCCATTTCCCGGGTCAGTTTACCGGAAGGGAAAATCAGGCTGAGGGGATATTTTCCGGGAATATACCGGTAGGCCAGCTCCGAAACGCCCTGGATCATGCCCTGGTTGACCAGGGTCCGGTAGGGTTCGTCATGACCGATATATCCCAGGTCGTAAAGGAACTTGGTCCACATCCGGGAATAGAGCAGATGACCCACGGCATGCTCGGTCCCTCCGATATAAAGGTCCACCTGTCCCCAGTAATCCGAGGCTTGCCGGCTGCAGAACTCCACGGGATTATGTGGATCCATGAACCTCAGGAAATACCAGCTGCTCCCGGCATAGCCGGGCATGGTGTTGGTTTCCAGGCCGAGGCGGGTCCAGGACTCCAGGTTGGCGAGAGGGCCCTCCCCCCCGGGCCCGGGCCTGTACTGGTCGACATGAGGCAATTTCAGGGGGAGCCCGGACTCCTCCAGGGGCCGGGCGATCCCATCCTCCCAAATGATCGGAAAGGGTTCCCCCCAGTACCGCTGGCGGCTGAAAGCCGCATCCCGCATTTTATAATTTACTTTCCGGCTCCCGAAACCCCGTTTTTCCAATTCCTGAACGACCAGTTCCACCGCTTCGCTCATGATCCTGCCATTCAGGAACCCGCTGTTGTGCAGGGTGGCGGAATGGGTGGGATTGGCCCTGGATCCATCATAGGCAGACCCCAGGATATTGGTGATGGGTATTCCAAAATGGGTGGCGAACCGGTGGTCCCGTTCATCCCCGCAGGGAACCCCCATGATGGCCCCGGTGCCATAACCGGCCAGCACGTATTCGGAGATCCATACCGGGACCTCCCGGCCGTTGAAGGGATTGATGGCCACCGAACCCGTGTCGATCCCGGTGATGGCTTTTTCGGCCAACCGTTCCCGCTCATTGCGGGAAGCCACTTCATCCAGATATTGTTTTATTGCAGGTTCATGTCCGGGTGCGGCGAGCCGGGAAGCGAGCTCATGTTCAGGAGCCACCACCATGAAATCGACCCCGAAGATGGTGTCTGGCCGGGTGGTATAGACCAGCAGGGAAAGCCCATCCCGGCTTGCCCCGGGCACCCGGAGGGGAAAGCGGATCTGGGCTCCCTCCGACCTTCCGATCCAGTTGGTTTGCATTTCCTTCATGGCCTGGCTGAAGTTCACCGACCGGAGCCCTTCCAGCAGCCGGTCCGCATAGGCCGTGATCCGGAGGTACCATTGGCGCAGCTTCCTGCGCACCACGGGAAAGCCTCCCCTTTCGCTGAGGCCGTTGATCACCTCGTCATTGGCCAGGACGGTCCCCAGGGCTTCACACCAGTTCACTTCTCCCAGGCCGCAATAAGCCAGCCGGTACTTCATGAGGATTTCCTGTCGCTCTTTTTCAGTGAATGCTTTCCAGTTATCCGCACCAAAGGAGAGTGAGGGGTCAGAAGGGCAGGGCTGGCTGCGGTTGCCCCCGGACTCAAATATTTTGCAGAGCCCTTCAATCCTTTCGGCCTTCCCGGAGGATGGGTTGAACCAGCTTCCGAAAAGCTGCAGGAAGATCCATTGTGTCCAATGGTAGAAAGAGGGATCACTGGTGTTGACTTCCCGGCTCCAGTCAAAGCTGAAGCCGATCCGGTCCAGCTGGGCCTTGAAGGTCCTGATGTTTTCGGCGGTGGTCAAAGCCGGATGCTGCCCGGTCTCCAGGGCGTATTGCTCAGCGGGAAGCCCGAAGGCGTCAAATCCCATCGGATGGAGCACTTCAAATCCCCTCAGCCTTTTAAACCGGGCGAATATATCGGAAGCGATATAGCCCAGGGGATGGCCGACATGGAGCCCGGATCCGGAAGGGTAGGGAAACATGTCCAGCACATAATATTTCGGTCTTCCGGTATCATTACGGACCCGGTAAGCCCCGGTTTCTTTCCAGATCCTTTGCCATTTTGCTTCGATCTCCCTGAATGAATATTCCATGGTTTTTAGGCAGTGCACGCTCCCTTACGACCAAAAGACCCTGATCCGGCCCGGTTTTACCTGATCTGTTTCAATTCGGAAAAGGAAAGTTAAAATTCGGAAGCGAGGTTACAAATTTAAGTCAAAACCCCATTTTTATTTACTTTTGACCGCAATCCCCCTTCATGACCCAGACCGGAAGACTTTCCGCCAAAAGATCGAAGCCTTCCTATGTCATGGCGGTGATCGGCGTGGCCCTGGTTCTGTTCCTGCTGGGTCTGGCAGGCCTGCTGGTCATCCAGGCCAATAATCTTAAAATTCATTTCAAGGAAAGCATCGAGATCCAGGTGATCCTCAGGGATAATATCCGTTCCCAGGATGCCCAGGCCCTGGAAGATACCATCAGCCATCTTCCATTCACCAAATCGGTCAGCTATGTGACCAAGGACCAGGCGCTGCAAAATTACAAGAAGGACTTCGGGGATGATCCGGATACCCTGCTCCAGTATAATCCGCTCTATGCCAGCATTAATTTTTTCGCCAAGGCGGATTACGTGAATGCGGACAGCCTGAAAAACATCGAAAATTACCTGACCCAGCATGATATCGTGCGGGAGGTTTATTATCGCAAGGACCTGGTGAACACCCTGAACGGAAATGTGAAGCGGGTGAGCGTGATCATCCTGGCCCTGAGCGTCCTGCTCGCCCTGGTGGTGATCATCCTGATCGACAATACCATCCGGCTGGCCATGTTCAGCAACCGGTTCCTGATCAAGACCATGCAGATGGTGGGAGCGACCCGGTGGTTCATCGCCAAGCCTTTTGACCTGCGCAGCATCTGGAACGGCCTGATCAGCGCCCTGGTTGCCATCGCGGGACTCCTGGGAGTGATCTATGCGGTGGAAAAGAATATGCCCGAGTTCAACAGCAACCAGAACCTCGTGATGACCATCTTGCTGCTTCTTTGCATGATCCTGATCGGCATTTGCATATCTTTGCTCAGCACCCACCGGTCCGTAATGAAATACCTCCGACTCCAGCTTGACGAACTATATTGATCCGAAAACAATTTCCGAATGCCGCTGAAACCCAAAACGAACCAAAAGCAAAACCCGCTGCAAAAGCAGTTCGCTCAGGCAAAACAGCCCGGGAGGAGCGAGCCGAAAATGCAGCCCCAGGCCCAGGCTGCAAAGCCCAAGGCCAGGAAGGACAGCCATTCCGTTTTCCTGTTCTCCAGGGAGAATTACCTGATCATGCTGGCAGGCATTGGCGTCCTGGTCCTGGGCTTCCTGCTGATGGTTGGGGGAGGGAGCTCTGATCCCAACCAGTTCCATCCTGAAAAAATCTACAGCTGGAGGCGGATCACCCTGGCGCCGATTGTGATCTTCATTGGATTTGTGATCGAGATCTTCGCAATCATGAGAAAACCAAAGGCCCAATGAAGCAGGACCTTTCATTTAAATAATCGAGTGAGCGGCGATGATCACCTCATCGCCTTTTTCATACCCCTAACCGGACCGATCCATGACCATCCTCCAGACCATCATCCTCGGAATCGTTGAAGGCATTACGGAATTTCTGCCCATTTCCTCCACAGGACATATGATCATTGTCAGCTCGGTCATGAAGATCGACGCAGATCCCTTCACCAAGCTGTTTGAGATCGTGGTCCAGCTGGGAGCCATCCTGGCGGTGGTGGTCCTGTACTGGCGGAGGTTCTTTGATTTTTCCCGGCTGAGCTTTTACCGGAAGCTGATCATCGCCGTGCTCCCCGCCCTGATATTCGGATACCTGTTCGCCAAAAGGATCGACCAGATGCAGGATAATCCGGTGATCGTCGGCATCGCCATGCTGGTGGGAGGGGTGATTTTGATCTTCGTGGACCGTTTGTTCCGCGAACCCCGGATTGACACTACCGAAGGCATCGGGATTTTCAATGCCCTCCGGATCGGTTTCTGGCAGGTCATTTCCATGATCCCGGGGGTGAGCCGGAGCGCTGCCACCATCGTGGGTGGATTGCAACAGCGCCTCACCCGGAAAGTTGCCGCGGAATTTTCCTTTTTCCTCGCCGTGCCCACCATGTTTGCCGCAACGGCCTATAAGCTTTTTCAGGCCTACCGCGAAAACCCCACCCTCCTCAGGGACCATCATAATGTCCTGGAGTTGCTGCTGGGGAACGCGATCGCCTTCCTGGTGGCGATGATCGCCATCCGGACCTTCATCACCTACCTGCAGAACCACAGTTTCAGGGTCTTCGGGTACTACCGGGTCATCGTGGGGATTCTCATCATCATCCTGGTGGGGACCCGGTTTCTCACGTGAACTGCCGGAAGGCAGCTGGCATCTGACCAAAATTTTCGCTATGCATATTCATTCCATCCTTCAGTTTCAGCAGGACTACAGGACCCTGATGGTGTCCTTTGCCCTGCTGGTTGCCGCACCGCTTCCTTCGGGAGCCAGGAACTATCAAACCGGAGTACCCGGAAGCCATTCCATCATCGGCAGGTGGGATATCACGGTCCATTCCCCGGGGGCCGGGTTCCCTTCCTGGCTTGAAGTCAAGAAATCGGGGATCCGGACCCTGGTAGGCCGGTTCGTGGGTGCGGGTGGAAGCGCCAGGCCGATATCGGAAGTATTCGTGGATGGAAATAAAATGCATTTTTCCATACCCCCCCAATGGGAGACCGGGAAATACCTTTCCGTGGAGGGCACCCTGGAGGGGGATATCCTCCAGGGTAACATGGTGACCAGCGGGGGGAAGACCTATGGCTGGACCGGCGTCAGGGCCCCCTCCCTGCACCGGGCCAAGGCCCCGGTCTGGGGCAAGCCGGTTCGCCTGTTCAGCGGGACCGATCTGAAAGGCTGGCATGCCCAGGGGAAAAACCAGTGGGTGGCCACCGGAGGCGTCCTGCACAGCCCGGCCTCCGGATCCAATCTCGTCACCGACCAGACTTTCAGGGATTTCAGGCTCCATATCGAATTCCGGTACCCGGCAGGAAGCAATAGCGGAGTTTACCTCCGGGGCCGCTATGAGTTACAGATTGTGGACAGCAGCGAGGGGGAGCCGGTGACGAACCAGCTCGCCTCGATTTATGGTTTCATTGCCCCGAGCGAATGGGCCGGAAAAAAACCCGGTCAGTGGCAGACCTATGAGGTCACCCTGACAGGAAGGATGGTGACCGTCGTCTTTAACGGCAAAACCGTGATCTGCAACCAGGAGATTCCCGGGATTACGGGAGGGGCGATCGACAGCAGGGAAGGGGAGCCGGGGCCGATCCTGCTCCAGGGAGACCACGGACCGATCGATTTCCGCAACATCATCCTGACCCCGGCCCAGGATTAGGCGGGCTATTTTCCTTTCACCGCAAGCAGCAATTCCAGGTCGGTATACTTCAAATTGAATTTTTCGCTCAGGTGGGAGTTGGTGAGGGATCCTTTATAGAGGTATATCCCGTTGCGGACACCAGCCTTTCTCCAAACCAGGTTATCGATTCCGCCGTCATCTCCGACTTCCAGGAGCAGGGGCATGAGCACATTGCTGATCGCCTGGGATGCAGTCCTGGAGAAACCCGAGGGGATATTGGGGACACAATAATGGAGCACATCGTATTTTTTGAATACGGGCTTTTCATGGGTGGTGATCTCTGAAGTCTCGAAACACCCTCCCCGGTCGATTGAGACATCCACGATGACCGAACCGGCCTTCATCGCGCTGACCATTTCTTCCGTGACCACAATGGGAGTGCGTCCGTTCTCGGAGGAAAGGGCGCCAACCGCCACATCAGCGTTGCGCAGCTGCTGGCCCAGGATCTTGGGTTCCAGAACCGAGGTGAACATCCGGACCCCGATGTTGTTTTGAAGCCTCTTCAGCTTGTAGATGCTGTTGTCGAAAATTTTTACTGAAGAACCCAGGGCGAGTGCCGTCCGGGCCGCAAATTCCCCGACAACCCCGGCGCCAATAATGACCACCTTGGTCGGAGGGACCCCGGAAATTCCCCCCAGAAGGACGCCCTTTCCCTTGTTGAAATTGCCCAGGTACTGACCGGCAATCAGCATCACCGCGCTTCCGGCGATCTCACTCATGGAACGGACAATGGGAAGGGTTCCCGCGTCATCCTTGAGGTTCTCGAAGCTGAGCGCGGTGATCCTGCGGTGCATCATTTTCTGCAGCTGGATGGATTTGAGGGTAGGCAGGTGGATGGGCGAAATGATGATCTGGTTGTTCTGCAGCAGTTCGGTCTCAGACGCGCTCACCGGCGCTGATTTGATGATGATTTGACTCTTGTATACCTCGGCCTTGTCATCAGCGATCTGCGCTCCGGCTTCCGAGTAATCGGTGTCATAGAAATGGGATCCCTCTCCCGCAGCCTGTTCCACGATGATCTGGTGCCCATTGCTGACCAGGACCCGGACCGCCTCGGGGGTCAGGGCCACCCGGTTCTCCTGAAAAGAGGTCTCCCTGGGGATACCGATCAGCAGCTTCCTCAATTTAGGCCTCACATCAAGGGTCTCTTCCAGGGGGGAATACACGAAGGAGCTGCTTAAAAGGGGCTTGGACTGCTGTTCCATGGGATGGGGATAGGGTTTGAGCAGGGCGATCTCAAAGTTAACAAAAAGCCATTAAGGGAGCCTCGTGGTGAGCTTTCTTTTTTGGGGTCCAAGGACCTCCAGCCAGGCATGCAGGACCCCGGGTCCAAGCAGGGGGGTAATCAATTCGGGCCATTCAATCAGGCAGATCGAACCGCTCTGGATACAATCCTCCACCCCGGCCCGGATGGCCTCATCCAAACTTTCAACCCGGTACAGATCCAGGTGGAATATCCGCCGGGGTTCGCCCCCGCTGTCAAGGAGGTATTCCTGGATCAACGCAAAAGTCGGACTCGTGACCAGCTCCCGGACGCCCAGGCAGGCACAGAGGGCGGCGATGAACGTGGTTTTGCCGGATCCCATTTCTCCGTGAAAGGCGATCAGGGGTGTTCCTCCGGCTTCTTTCCAGAATTCCGCCGCAGCCCGGTCCAGGTCCTCCAGATCAAAAACCAGTTCCATGGTCCAAAAGTAATCCTTCCCCCTGCTCCAGGTGAGCCGGAACCTTCCTGCCCCGATTGATTAATTTGCAGGGATGGAACCGGATCTGGAAAAAGTTCAATGCGAGGTGAAGGGCATGAGCTGCAGCAGCTGCGCAATGACCGTTTCGGGCTACCTGGAAAAAAAGGGGATGCAGGATGTTGTGGTCAGCCTTGCCACCGGAGAAGTGAGTTTCAGGGCCGGGGAAGGAACAGATGTCGGATCCATCCTGGAAGGGATTGACAAGCTGGGTTACGAGGTAGTCCGGCCCGGACCCGGGAAGGGAAGGCTGCAAACCGTCCTGGGTGATATCCGGTTCTGGCTGGCAGGCTGCGCCCTGTTCACGATTGCCCTGCTGGGGTCGATGTGGATCCCAGGGTTCGGGAGCCCTCCCTGGCTGCAATGCCTCCTGGCGACACCGGTATGGCTGGCAGGAATCTGGCATTTTGGACGGAGCGCCCTGGCGGCACTGAGGCAGGGCATCGCCAATATGGATGTCCTGATTACAACGGGATCGACCGCTGCATATGGCTACAGCCTTTATGGCCTCCTGAAAGGACTCGGCCCGGATTATCTTTTTTTCGACACGGCGGCCGCCATCATAACCATCGTCCTGCTGGGCAACCTGCTGGAACAGGGCGCCGTCAGGCAGACTGCTGCCGCGATCACCGAACTGGCCGGCATGCAGCCGGCCCGTGCCCGGCGGGTCCTGACCTCCGGCCGGACCGAGGAAGTGGATAGCCGGGACCTGGTGCCGGGGGATCTGGTGCTGGCCCGGGAGGGGGAAAGGATCCCGGCGGACGGAAAAGTGGAGAGCGGGAATGCAATCCTGGATGAATCCATGATCACGGGTGAAAGCATCCCGGTTGGCCGCGCACCGGGAGAAATGGTGATTGGAGGGACCTTGCTTTCTCAGGGGAATATCCGGGTCCGGATCACCGCCACCGGTGCCGCGACAGTTCTGTCCGGCATTGTCAGGATGGTCCGGGAGGCCCAGCAGCAACATACGCCCCTGCAGCGACTGGCCGACAGGATCAGCGGAATTTTCGTACCCGGGGTACTCCTGGCTGCAGCGCTTTTTCTTGCCATCAGCACCGGGATATTTCACCTTTCCTTTTCAACTGCCCTGTTGCGGTCGATTGCGATGGTGGTCATTGCCTGTCCCTGCGCCATGGGGATCGCCACTCCCGCAGCTGTTATGACCGGGTTGGGAAGGGCGGCTCGCAACGGAATCCTGATCCGGGGTGCAGACACCCTGGAGGGTTTCGGGAAGATCGGCACCGTGATCTTTGACAAGACGGGAACCCTGACCACGGGCCGGTTGCGGATCAGGGCCTTTTCATGCACCCTCCTCCCGGAGCAGCAGTTTCAATCCCTGGTAGCCACCCTGGAGGAGCATTCCTCCCATCCCATTGCGAAGTCGATCACCCGCCAATGGACTCCGGACGGAGCCTTCAATAACCTGTCCATCACCGAGGTCAGGGGGTCCGGGATCCGCGGGACCGGTCCGGAAGGGAAAGAGTATCTGCTGGGGTCCGCATCTTTCGCTTCAGCTCCTGATGAGGGAACGGAGCATGATCTTTACCTGTCGGTGAACGGTGCTCCGGCCGGATGGATTGACCTGGTGGATGAAATGAGGCCCGGGGTCACCGAAACCATGGCCTACCTGAGCAAAAACAGGATCCGGACCATTCTGGTAAGCGGGGACCGGAAGGATAAATGTGAGCGGCTTGCGCTGGATGCAGGCATCGGGGAGGTCTTTTCCCGCCAAAGCCCGGGGGACAAGATGAACATTTTGAAAAAACTCGTTGCCTCCGGTTCGGTGGCTATGGTTGGTGACGGAATCAATGATGCGCCTGCCCTGACCCTTGCAACCGTAGGCATTTCCCTGAGCGATGCCTCAGCGGTGGCCAGGCAGACGGCCTCAGTGGTGCTGATGGATAACCAGGTCTCTCTCCTCCCCCTGACCCTCGAGATCGGGAAAAAAACCGTAGCCACCATCCGGCAGAACCTGTTCTGGGCCTTTATCTATAACCTGCTTGCGATCCCGCTGGCCGCGGCAGGGTTCCTGCACCCTATGATCGGGGCTGCAGCCATGGGATTAAGCGACCTTTTCCTGGTCGGCAACTCCCTGAGGCTCCGGTACCGGAAACTTCTCTAGGACCGACCCAGATTTGATACCGATGACAGATCCCGTTTCCATCCTGAAGCAATATTGGGGGTTCGATTCCTTCAGGCCCCTCCAGGCCGAAATCATCAACTCGGTCCTGGAAGGCCGGGATACCATCGCCCTGCTGCCTACCGGGGGAGGCAAATCCCTTTGCTTCCAGGTCCCCGCCCTGGCCCGGGAGGGCATCTGCCTCGTGATCACCCCGCTGGTCGCCCTGATGAAAGACCAGACCGACCAGCTCGCCGCCCGGGGAATTTCCTCCCTCTGGCTCCATGCGGCCCTCTCCTGGAGGGAAGTGGAGGACATCCTGCTCCAGGCGGTGAACGGGAAAACCAGATTCCTGTATGTTTCGGCAGAACGATTGCAATCCGGGAAGTTCCTGGATTACCTGGTCCATATGGATATCAGTCTCATCGCAGTGGATGAGGCCCACTGCATATCCGAATGGGGCTATGATTTCCGGCCGGCCTATTTGAAAATCGCAAGCCTCCGGGAATCCCTTCCTGGAACTTCCATGCTTGCTCTCACGGCCACGGCGACCCGGGAGGTGATCGCCGACATCTGCGAAAAGCTCGGTATGAAGAAGCCCCGGGTTTTCCGTCAAAGCTTTGCCCGCCCGAACATCATCTACTCGGTATTGGAATGCAGGGATAAGGAGGAAAGGATCCGGGACCTGTTGGGGATAGCCCCGGGACCGGGGCTGGTCTATTGCAAGACCAGGATCCATGCGGAACGGACCGCCTCCTGGCTTACCCTGAACCAGATCCCGTCGGAATATTACCACGCCGGACTTCCCGCAGGAGTGCGGGCTGAAAGGCAACAGCGCTGGATCCGGGGAGAAACCCGGATCATGGCCTGCACCACTGCCTTCGGCATGGGGATCGATAAGCCGGATGTCCGGGTGGTGATCCACCGCGACACCCCACCCAGCCTGGAATCCTATTACCAGCAATCGGGCAGGGCGGGCCGGGATGGAAATGCTTCCCGTGCGGTGCTTCTCTTTGAGCCGGAGGAGTTCCGCAGGCTTAAAAGCAGCCTGGAGCAAAAATATCCGGCCCCCGCCCTGATCCGGAAAATATACCAGGCCGTCTCCAATTACCTCCAGTTGCCGGAAGGCAGCGGCGAAATGCAACAATTTGATTTTGACCTGGAACGATTCGCCAGAACCTTTGGGATCAATGCCCTGGATGCGCGCCATGCCCTGCGTATCCTGGAAATGGATGGCATGATCCGGTTGTCTGATAAAATGTACCAGCCCTCACAGGCCATGTTCCTGGTCCGCGGGGATGCTTTGGGAGATTTTGAAAAGGGTCACCCGGATGCGGAGCCGCTCACCCAATGCCTGTTGAGGAATTTTCCAGGGATAACGGACGGGCTCGTCGCGGTGAGGGAAGGGATGATCGCGCGAGCTCTTTATGGATCATCCCGGGAGATCGGCCTGCGGATGCAGGAGCTGGACCGCGCCGGGATCCTGCGTTACCTCCCCCGGTCGGACCATCCCCAGATTCTTTTTTTACAGGACCGGGTACCCTCCGAGGACCTGGAACTGGACCTGGAGGGACTGAACCGGCGCAAGACGGCGGATCTGGCGAGGCTCCGGTCCATGGAGCTTTATGCCACCCGCAGGATCTGCAGGAACCGCCAACTCCTGGAATATTTCAACGAGAAGGTGTCCGCCGATTGCGGGACCTGTGATGTTTGCCTGGATAAAAAGGGATGAATGCGGATCAGGGGATCAGTTTGCGGTCCTTCAGCCATTGGGTCAGTATGGTGGTCCATTCGGAAGTCAGGGTTTGGCCCGGCATATAGCCGAAGCCGTGACCTCCGTGATCGATCACATGAAGGGAAGCGGGCACCCCCGCATGATGGAGGGCGAGGTAGAAATCCACGCTGTTTTCCACCGGGACCACGGGGTCGTCATCGGCATGGAGCAGGAAGGCGGGAGGGGTGGCCGGGGTCACCATGAGTTCATTGGAAAAACTGTCGACCAGTCCTGGCCTGGGATCCGGACCGAGAAAGGAATTGCGGCTCCCCATATGGGCATAGGGAGGCCTGAAGGTAATCACCGGGTAGATCAGGATCATGAAGTCTGGTCGGCATGAAACCCGGTCCACGGGATCCGGGGCCCCCGGGTCTCCGGAATCGAAGTGGGTGCCCAGGGTGGAAGCCAGGTGACCCCCCGCGGAAAAACCCATGACTCCCATTTTCGTGGTATCCAGGTGCCAGCGGGCGGCGCCGGAGCGGACCAGGCGCATGGCCCGCTGCACATCCAGCAATTCCACCGGGTAGTGGTACCCGGTCCCGTTTCCGTTATTGATCCGGTATTTCAGCACAAAGGCTGTTATACCCATCGAATTCAGCCAGGCGGCCACCCACCTCCCCTCATGGTCCATCGCCAGGTTCACATAACCCCCACCGGGACAGATCAGCACCGAAACGCCCCGGGAAATGGCGGGAAGGGGAGTATAGACCATCAGCCAGGGGCTGTCTGCAGCCGTCCTTCCCCGGGACAGGGGTGCTCCATCCGGCCAGAGGTAGATCCTGGAGCTGTCCTGGCCGAAGGAAGTTCCGAAAGCGGAAGCAAGCATCAGGGAAAGGATCCATTTAGGCATCACAAAAATGGTAAGGGCGATAAATATAAAGACATTATTCAACCCGGCCGCGGGGAATTCCGGGAACAAAAAAAGCCGGCAGCATCGAAATGCTGCCGGCCTGTCAAGCCTTTTTCAGGGTCTGGTTACCGGAGGAAAGTCTTTTTCAAATCTTTCATCAGGGTAATATCCCTGTTGTTGTTGACGCTTACCGTTTTCCAGTCAGATGAGCTTTCCAGGGTCAGGACATAGACCGTGGAATGGCCGGAACTGAATTCAGTGGCATACCGGATTGCGCTGGACGGGAACTCCCGGGTCATTTCCAGGGAAATCTGGATGGGAAGACCGGAAACCATAACCGGCCTGGTTACTTCCAGGAGATCTCCACTCCTGTCGAAGTAGGCGGTTTCGGGTACGTCGTTCACCATGAATTTAGCCTCAAGCCTGTTGGTGCCCAGGGTGAACCATTTGACCTGGGTGGCGCTCCCGAAATAATTTTCAAAGGAAACCAGGGCCTTGGAATTGGCGGTCGGTTCGATGGAAGATGCCTTTGCAGCAAATGAGGAGGCAATGATGGCTCCCGTTGCTGCGAGCCTGATGATGGAAGAAATAGTGTTCATAGCATATTTTTTTAAGGGGTTCGTTAATTTTTTTTTCATTCAATGACACAAAGCTATGGCAGGGACTGAGGCGGGATAAGGCAAATGCGATCATTGGCGGGAATTCAGAGATAAACCCCGGAAATCATCGGTGAAACCGGCCTGGACCGGCCCATTTTGAAGGGTTCCGGGGGCCTGAAAGGGGGTGAAACAGACTCAAATTCCTCAAATCCCGCTGCCGGAACCGGGAAGGGAGGCAAGGCTGAACTGCTTCAGGGCCCGGATCCCCCTTGGGGTCTGGCCCAGGGTGCAGCATTCCATCCGGGGATCATGCTCGAAAAACAGGGTATAATCGTTTTCAAGGGCCTCCTTCAGGAAGGATTTCTTCTCCTGCATTGTGGTCAGGGGAAACATGTCATAGGCCATTACATAGGGCAATGGAAGGTGGGCTACCGAAGGAAGCAGGTCTGCGCAATATACCAGCGTGAACTCCCTGGTACTGACCTGGGGCAGCATCATCGCATCGGTGTGGCCATGGACGAACCGGATCTGGACATGTTCCGAGAAGCGGACCCCGTCCTTCTCCTCCACAAACCTCAGTTTCCCGCTTTCTTCAATGGGCAGGATGTTTTCCTTCAGAAAGGAAGCCTTTTCCCTTTCATTGGGCCGGGTAGCCCAGGCCCAATGCCTTGCATTGCTCCAGTAGGTGGCCCGGGGGAAGGCAGGGACCAGGGCTCCGCCCTGGTTGATGATTGCCCCTCCGCAGTGGTCGAAATGCAGGTGGGTCAGCAGCACATCAGTAATGTCCTCCGTGCTGAACCCATGGGCGGCAAGAGATTTTTCCAGGGTGGCCTCTCCGTGAAGGTGGTAATAGCCCAGGAATTTCGGATCCTGCTTGTTGCCGATCCCGGTATCCACCAGGATCAGGCGGCCGGATTCCTGGATGAGCAGGCAACGAAGGGCCCAATCACAAAGGTTTTGATCATCGGCCGGGTTCAGCAGGTTCCAGATGCTTTTCGGAACTACTCCGAACATGGCTCCCCCGTCGAGCTTGAAGAGGCCGGTATCGATGGTGAATAGTTTCATATGCAGGTTCCGGATTCAACCGGGAGCCCCAAAAATACCGATTTCAGGGACCCCGCATCCCGATGGATGGCCCGAAATCCTTAAATTGGATGAAGGGAAGCCGCACCCATTTAAAGGGCCCTTCCAACAGCCCCTGGTCATGCACCATTTCTGGATCATCATACTCATCCTGATCATCGGGGTATTCCCCGCTTTTTCTTTCGCCTGGTATTACTGGATGGCTTCCCGAGCAAAAGCCCGGTTGTTTTCCAGGATGGAAGACCTTCCGGGACCCCAAACCGTCCTGGTGCCCGGCACGGCCAAACGCCTCAGGACCGGGACCCCAAACCTTTATTTCCAGGCGCGGATGGAAACAGCCGCAACCCTCTACCGGGCCGGGAAAGTGGAGCGATTTCTCATCAGCGGGGACGGGCATTCCCGACGGGGGAATGAGGCCGGGGACATGCTGGAATCCCTGATGAAGCTCGGAGTTCCCCAGGGCTCCATTGCCCTGGATGAGGGCGGGACAAGGACCTGGGTTAGCCTGGTCCGAAGCAGGGAACTTTTCGGATTAAGGGAAGTCCTGATGGTCTCCCAGAAATTTCATCTCGAGCGGGCAATTTGCATCGGCAGGTGGCTGGGGATCGGGGTGACGGGTTTTTGGGCAGGGGAAATCCGGGGACGGGGCGCCGCGAGAATGTACCTCAGGGAACACCTGGCCCGGATCAAATGCCTGGGGGACCTGGCTCGCCTGGGGATCCTCTGGCTTTTTAGGAAAGGAGGCTGGGGAAACCGGAAAGACAGGACTTTTGGGGAAACATGATGGGGGATTTCCCCAGAAGCCTTTCAGCCTGAAGGCATTGATTTGGTATTATTAAAAAATGGAAATGGGGATTTGGAAAATGTTCTCTTTGGTTTGGAAGGAAATCAGGATAGAGAGATATCAATTTTCCTTTCCGGATTTACGGAAGGTTTCAAAATCGGGATGGGCCACGGGGCTGGGTTCCGTTTATGGATTATTGCAGAATTTGCCTATTTTTCCTCCACGCTGAGGGCCTTCCGGAATGGCCCTTTTCCGGCCCCGTTTGCGGTTTGACCCCTGGGATCAGTTCACCTTAAAAATTAACACCATGTCATTTTTCAAGGATTTTAAGGCCTTTGCCATGAAAGGCAATGTGATCGACCTGGCCGTCGCGGTCGTCATCGGTGCCGCATTCGGCGCCATTGTCAACTCCCTGGTCAAAGATATCATCATGCCGTTGATCGGAGTGCTTACCGGAGGAATCAGCTTCACAGATAAAAAGGTGGTGCTAACTGCTGCTGTGACCGATTCCGCAGGTAAATTGATCAAGCCCGAAAATGCCCTCACTTATGGAAATTTCATCCAGGCCTCGATCGACTTCCTGCTGATCGCATTTGCCATTTTTATCGTAATCCGCCTGATCGCGCGCCTGACCCCAAAACCCGCTCCCCCCGCTCCCGCTGGCCCTCCCGCACCGTCAACTGCGGAACAATTATTGATGGAAATCAGGGACCTGCTAAAAAATAGTCCCCGTTGAACAGGTTGATTACCCGGGGATGAAATGTCAAAGCCGATGAAACGCTTCATGTTACCCCTCCTTATTTTACTGTTCCACCTGGGGTCGGATGGACAGAACCCGGTCCGTGATCTCCGGAATCTGGCCGGGGGATCCAATCCCCGGTACCTGACGGATACCGTCCAAAAGCCCTGGAAAACCGGGGGGCTGGTCAGCCTCGGCTTCAGCCAGGCTTCCCAGTCCAGCTGGGCAGCAGGCGGAGACAATTCCTCCTTCGCGGCCAATGGCCTGATCAACGGTTTTGCCTACCTCACCAGTGGTAAAAATATCTGGGACAACACCCTCAATATCGCCTATGGATATATCAATACCGCTTCCCTGGGGGGCCGTAAAAACTCGGACCTTTATGACCTGACCTCAAAATATGGGTACCAGGCCGCCACGAAATGGTATTACACCGGCCTGGTGGATTTCAGGAGCCAGTTCTCCAGGGGCTATCTTTATTCCTCCAATGCCCCTCCCGAGTTCAATTCCGCGGCCCTTTCCCCGGCGTACCTCCTGGTTTCCCTTGGACTGGAATACAAGGCCAGCGACAGTTTTTCGGTTTTCCTTTCCCCAGCCACAGCAAGGACCACACTGGTAGTCAACGATTCCCTTTCCTATTATGGCAAATACGGGGTGAAACCCGGGACCCATTCCCTTTATGAGTTCGGCGCCTATGCCTCCCTGAACTATATCGCTGCGCTGGGGCCGGTGGTTACCTATACTACCCGGCTGGACCTTTTTTCCAATTACCTGAAGGATCCCCAGGATATCGACCTGTATTTCACCAACCTGTTCGCGGCCAAGCTGGGAAAATGGCTAACGGCAACACTTTCGCTCAATTTCATCTATGACCACAACATCCTGTTGCCTGATTCCAGGGGAGGAATGGGCCCCCGCCTTCAATTCCAGGAACTGACCACCATCGGACTTTCCTGGAAATTCTGAAAGAGGTAAACGCTATATTTGCGCCGATGGCCTCCCAGGACCAAACCTTCAAGATCAAGCTGCCCCAGTTCGAGGGACCCTTTGACCTGTTGCTGTTCTTCATCGAGCGTGATGAGCTGGACATCTATAACATCCCCATCGCGCGAATCACGAATGATTTTCTGGAATATATCCACGAGATGGAGCGCCTCAACATCGAACTGGCCAGTGATTTCATCCTGTTTATCTCCACCCTGATGCGGATCAAGGCCAGGATGCTCCTCCCGCGCAAGGAACTGGATGGCGAAGGAAATGAAATTGATCCGAGGCAGGAACTGATCGACAAGATCCTGGAATATAAGCGGTACAAACAGGTCGCTGAAGCGATGTCCGGCCTGGAGGCGGAAAGGATGCTCCTGGTTCGCCGGGGCAATATCCTGAAGGAACTGGGCAGCATTGGAGAATGGTCCGGGGAGGGAACCGAAATCCAGACCCTGACCCTGTTCAAGCTCATGAAAACTTTCGGGAAGGTCATGCGCCGGATGGAAGAGCGCCAGAACAAGCCCCAGCATGTGATCCTTCGGTATAATTATACCATGGAGGAATCCCGACTTTATATCACGCGGATCGCGGAGGAGCAAAGGAAGCTGCCTTTCCTCAAAATATTCGATGCCTGCTCCGACCGGATCCACGCCATATTCCTTTTCCTTTCCGTTTTGGAACTCATCCAGGAAAGGGTGATCACCATCCTCATCGGGGAAGGCAGGAACAATTTCCTGATTGAATATGCAGGTCCGGCAGGGGCCATGGTTTCCCATGAAGGCTAAGGTCCGGGATATCAGCATCATCTCCCGTCCCGGGAATGGACCTTCCCGGGTCCAATTCCTGATCAGCACCCTTTGCGATTTCGACCAGATTTATTTTGAACATGCCCCGGGGGCCCACCGCCATGATTTTTATTCCATTTTCTGGATCCGGCGGGGAAAACTGCTCCATACGGTAGATCATCATGCCTACCAGGCTGAGGGCGATTGCCTTTTCCTCCTGGCCCCGGGTCAGGTGCACCAGATGACCTTTGCAGGGAAGGCGGAGGGATGGCTGATCGCCTTCAGCGACAGCTTTTTATGCCTGAAGGACGGTGATGGCCACGAGGGAATCAACTGTTCCCTCTTCTTCAACAAGAAATTCAACTCCCTGATCCGGGTCGATAAAAGGCAGTCCCGGGCCCTGGAACAGGTGGTGGGTTTGATGAAGGCGGAAGCGGAATGCTCCGGGGACCACCATGAGGAAGCTTTCCATGATCTGTTGAAATATTTCCTGATCCTGGTTTCCCGGATGATGGAAAATCAGGGGGGGGCCCCTTCCGGGGGCCCCGCCGGCAACTCATCCTCGGTCTTTATGGAATTCCGCAGAATGATCGAGGAGCATTATGCTTCCCACAGGAAAGTGAGCGATAATGCCACCCTGCTCCACATCGGGGCAGCACAGCTCAATGAAATCAGTCGGGAGGTTTCCGGCATCCCGGCCGGGGAGCACCTCCGCAACCGGGTCGTCCTGGAGGCCAAAAGATGGCTCCGCCATTCTGATCTGTCGTCCAAGCAAATCGCCTATAAGCTCGGCTTCGAGGATCCCCATTATTTCAGCCGGTTCTTCAAGAAACAAACCGGCCAGAGCCCCCTGGAATTCAAATTCATGGCCCGGCAGGAAAGCAGCCTCATCGAATAGAGTTGATTTTTAGGGATCCCCTTCTGGCACAGGTCTTGCGCCCCCTAATTGGTCCCAAAAGTCCACCATTAAGCCCTGTTTGTCCATTCCTGGCAGAGGCGGATGGATTAATTTTGTGTCATCATTCACCAAAACCATTGAAATTATGGCTAAAACAACATGGAAGCTGGACCCGGCTCATTGCGAGGTCGAATTCAGGGTAAAGCATATGATGGTGTCCACGGTGACGGGCCGTTTCACCCGGTTCGACGGCACCATCGAGTCCGACGGCGATGACTTCGAAGGGGCCAAAGGGGCCATGACGATCGATGTGGCGAGCATTTCCACAGGCCAGGAAGCGCGGGACAAGCACCTCAATTCGGACGATTTCTTCAACAGCGAAAAATTCCCGAAGATCCGTTTCGAGTCTACCTCCCATCAAAAGACCGGCGGTAAAGATGCCTATTCCCTGAAAGGGAACCTGACCATCCGGGACGTGACCCGGCCTATCGAGCTCAAAGCAGAATTCGGAGGAGTGGTTAAAGATCCTTATGGCAATCACCGGGCCGGGATTTTCATCACCGGGAAAATCAACCGGAAGGATTTCAACCTGAAATGGAATGCCCTGCTGGAAACGGGCGGTGCCGTGGTCGCAGACGAGGTGGCCATTTCCGCCAGCCTGGAGTTCACTCATCCGGCCTGATGCCAAACAACGATCCCGTGAACCAAATGACCACCATCGAGGTCATTGCAGACTTCGTATGTCCCTGGTGTTACCTGGGAATCCACCGCCTCCGTCAGGCCGTGGAGATAGCCGGTGAGATCCGGCGGTTTCAGGTGAACTTCAAACCCTTCGAACTGGATCCCCTGGCTCCTGCAGAAGGCCGCAACCACCTGGAACACCTTTCCCGTAAATTCGGGGGCAGGTCCGCCGTGGATTCGGTCCATGATCAGTTGACTGCCCTCGGGAAAGCGGAAGGCCTTCCCATCCGCTTCGACCTGGTGGAAAAATCACCCAATACCTTCCAGGCCCATCGCCTGGCCTGGTTTTCCTCCCGATATGGTCTCCAGCAGGATTTGGTCTGGGGACTCCTGCAGGCCTATTTTTCCGGAGGCCGGGACATCGGTGACCGGAAGGAACTTATCCGGATCGGAGCTGAAACCGGGATGCCTGTCCCCGAGGTGGAGGAATTTCTTTCCGGAAGCGGCGGGAAAAAAGAAGTGCGGGAAATGGAGCAGGAAGCACATGACCGCGGGATCCCTGGCGTGCCCGCCTTCATTCTCCAGGGGAAATGGCTGGTCCGGGGAGCCCAGCCCGTGAAAAAGTTTCTGGAAATTTTCGAACAGGTGGCCCCTGGTCCCGGATCCGGGATGGAAAGGGAATGGGAAAAAGATCCCCAAAACAAAAATGGATATGCCTGAAAACAGGATAGAAAGAAAGATCCGGCTCAGGAGCAGGGGCGGGATCCAGGAACTCGGACCCTCCATGCTGGTGAGGGGGGCTTTGCCCAACCCGGATTTCGAATACGTGAGCCCCTTCATCCTGCTGCACCATATCCAGCCAACGGTGGTGGAAAGTGGCTCCGGCCATATCGGGGTGCCCTCCCATCCTCACAAAGGGTTCATCACTTTCACCTACATGATTGACGGAGAGTTCCGCCACCGGGATTCTTCAGGAGGCACCGGGTTGATCCGCTCCGGGGGCGCCCAGTGGATGATGACCGGATC
>JANWKA010000146.1 GCA_025451655.1 Chitinophagaceae bacterium
CCTTGTGGATTCTGCCTGGTCTTCCAGGTCCTTCAACTGTCGGGAGGCCTGGTCCAGGACTTGAAGTAAATGGGTTTCTCTCTCCCGCATATAGGTGATTTGCTGGGAGGCCAGGTTCTTTTCTTCCTCCCGGCTCCGGATTACAGAAAGCAGTTCATTGAACTGTTTCTGGGCCGCTTGCAGCTCCCTTTCCCTTTCGATCAGCAGGACCCGGTCGCGCTCAATGGCTGCTTCCGCCTGGGCGATCCCGGCATCCAGCGCGCTTTTCCGGGTGAGCTCAGCCTCCTGCTGGCCGGTCAAATCCTGGAAGGTCAGGTTGAAACCTTCCAGGGAGGCCTTGGCCAGCTCAATGCTCCATTCCCGGTATTCCTTTTTGATTTCATTATACCGCTGGGCCTTTTTAGCCTGGCTTTCCAGGGTTTTGAGGTTATTCCCGATCTCGAAAAGAAGGTCCTCGATGCGGTTCAGGTCCGCCTGGGTGGCTTCCAGCTTCAGTGCGGCCTCCTTGCGGCGGGTCTTATAAACCGAAATGCCGGCAGCCTGTTCCAGCATCCGGCGCCGGCTCCCGTCCTTGTCCTTGATCAGGTCCTCCACCATGTTGGCTTCGATGATGGAATAGGAATCCGAAGTCACCCCCGTGTCCATGAACAGGTTGTGAATGTCCTTGAGCCGGCAAACAACATCGTTGAGCCGGTACTCGCTTTCCCCGTTCTTGAAGAATTTCCGGGTGATGGTCACCGTGGAAAATTCCGTGGGAAGGACATTGCGGGTGTTGTCAAAAGTGAGGGAAACCTCGGCCAAGCCGCTCGCGGAGCGGTTTTTGGAACCGTTAAAGACGAGCCCTTCCAGGTTTTCTGACCGCAACTGGCTGATCCGGTGCTCCCCGATCACCCAGCGGATGGAATCCACGATGTTGCTTTTGCCGCACCCGTTAGGGCCCACCACTCCGGTTATCCGTTCATCGAAATGAATTACAGTCCGGTCTGCGAAGCTTTTAAAGCCCTTGATCTCCAATGTCTTTAGACGCACGTTGTTGATGATTTAAGCCGCAGGATTAACGAAGAAACAGGAGGCGGCATTGTAAAATAGCGCATATCGTCCCGGATCATCCAGGTATTTGTCCACAATTGTGGAAAAGCAGGAGATCCCTTTGCCCAGTTTCAACTGGTTTCGGTGATGATGGTGAACTGACCGATCAGCGGATCGAGTTCCTGGTACAGGGTGTCGAAAAAGAGGGGACCGTACCGGCAATAAAAGGGAATGAAATTCTCCTTCCGTTCCTGGAGAGAGGCTCCCGGAAAAAGTTTTTCTTTCAGGGCCCTGATCCGGGCGACCTGAATTTCCATTTTTTTCTTCTGGGCCCGCAGGAACTTTTCCGCGATCCGGTCCACCTGGTGAAGGGCCCGGGTCCGGTGGGCCCGGACGGATTCCAACAAGGAGGGGTCGATACCTGAGGCCGGTTCTTCCAGGCCGGAAAAAATCCGGTCCAGGGCAGATTTGGAAGCGGTCAGGGAAAGGTCGGTTTGGGAATGGGTGGTTACGAAACCTGCAACGACCTCTTCGGTTCCCGCGAAGAGGTCCGCAGGAGCAATTCCGAGCTGCTCCAGTTTCTGATTCGAGTCCCGGTCCACCCACAGCACTGAATTGCGCAGGATCAGGGCCGGATAGGAAACTCCCAGGTGATCGAACAGGCCCCGCAATTCCAGCCAATAGGAAAGCTCCCCTCCACCACCGATAAAGGCCAGATTCGGAAGGATGCTTTCCTGAAGCACCCCTCTTAAAATGACGTTCGGACTGAACCGTTCCGGGTGGGCTTCCAGTTCCTGTTCCAACCGGGTTCTGTCCCAGGAAATTCCGGTGTTCAGAACCTCCCATAGGTCTCCCGAGCGGACGATTCTTTCCCGGCTTTGGTCCTGGAGATAAAACAGGTTGATCTCCCGGGGATTGGCCTGCACTTTATACCGCGCGGAAAGCCGGTTTGCGGCCTCCCGGACCAGGGGAGCACTGACCGACCGGAACAATTCGGCATGGAGCAGCGGGGCGATCTGTTTTTTGAATCCGGGGCTGTCCGCGATCAGGACGACCAATCCCAGGGGTCCAAAAAGGGCATGGACCAGGGCCAGGGTCGCCTGCTGGAGCGTGGGCTGGGACCGGTAGGCCCCTTCCAGGATCTCCAGGATCTGGTCAGCATAAGGCTGGCCGGTGACTGCAGCCCGGATTTGGTCGAGCTGAATTTCCAGCCCCGCTGTGGACATGCGGCCTACTGCCCCCTTTTGCCTGGTATTCCAGACAATTGTCTTTCCATCCAGGTGGATCCGGTTGAGTTCCTCCAGGTCCGCATCCTCGCTTCCCATATAATAAACCGGAACAAACTGGTATTGCGGGAAACCTGCCCGCAGCTGGTCGGCCAGCCGGATGGTCTGGATCAGCTTGTAAACAAAATAGAGGTAGCCGGTGAAAAGATTAGGCTGGTGGGCGGTGCAAACCGTGAACGTGTTGTCCGTTCCCAGCGACCTGATCCTTTCCGTTACGATCCGGGATTGGGGAAGGCCTTCGTACTGTTTTTCCAGCTCCCGGGTCAAGAGCTCCCGGTCGATTGGATTGGATTTCCTTTCGTCAATAATTTTTTGAAAATCAAGGTTTTGAGGATCATACCGGTAAAAAGACTTTAAATCTGGAGTGCCGGAAAGATAATCCAGAACCAGGGAGGTGAAATGGCCGGTCCGGGAATAGGGAATATTTTGGGATCGAAATGACATCGGGTTCAAAAATGAAAGGGTAGTGAAAGACTACCGTTTTACAGGGCAACAGCCTCCAGGTCATAATCATAGGCCCGGACGATTTTCGCCCGGGTGAATTCGCCGATCTCCAGGGGGTGGTCGCTGTGGACGATCACCTCGTTATCCACCTCCACCGAATCGAACTCGGTCCGGCCGATATATCTTCCGGCTTCCATACGGTCCAGCAGCACCGGAAGCTCGCACCCCACTTTTTCCAGATTTTTGCTATAGGAAATTTCCCTTTGCACTTCCATGATCTCTTCTGCCCGCTCCCTCTTTTCTTCCCCTGAAATATCGTCCTTCAGACCGAATGCGGATGTGCCTTCCTCATGCGAATAGGTAAAAATCCCCACCCGGTCCAGCCTGGTTTCGGTAAGAAATTCCTTGAGCTCCTCAACGTCCTTCCTGGTTTCCCCGGGAAATCCTGCAATGAGGGTGGTCCGAATGCAGATCCCGGGAATCTGCATTCGGATCGCTTCAATCAGTTCCAGGATCTCCTTTTTGGTAATGGAGCGGCGCATTCGGGATAAGACCGGGTCGCTGATATGCTGCAGGGGCATATCCAGGTATTTGCAAATGTTCTCCCGGCCTGCCATCACCCTGATCACCTCCATGGGAAAATGGTGCGGATAGGCATAATGCAACCGGATCCATCGAAGCCCCTGGATCTCCGACAACCGGTCCAGGAGGGTGGAAAGCGCCCTGGTTTTATAGAGGTCAAGGCCGTAATAGGTCAGTTCCTGGGCGATGAGCAGGATCTCCTTCACTCCGGAGGCAACCATCTTTTCTGCCTCGGAAATGATTTGGCCGACCGGTTTGGAAACATGTTTACCCCGCATCAGGGGGATGGCGCAAAATGCGCAGGTGCGGTTACAGCCTTCGGAGATTTTCAGGTAGCCATAATGGGAAGGGGTACCGGAAAGCCTTTCCCCCACCAGACTGCTTTTATAATCCGCCTGGAGGCTGGAAAGCAGCATCGGCATTTCCAGGGCCGTAAACCAACCGTCCACCTCGGGGATCTCCAGGGCCAGTTCGCTGCGATAACGGGCGCTGAGGCAACCGGTCACAAAGACCTTCTCCAGCTGGCCCCTCTTCTTCAGGCCCACCTGCCCCAGGATGGTTTCAATGGATTCCTCCTTTGCACTTTCGATAAAGCCGCAGGTATTGACAATGGAAATATTGGGGTGGTCCCCACCGGATTCATGGGCAGTGGCGATCCCGTTGGCTCTGAGCTGGCCCCCCAGCATTTCGCTGTCCACGAGGTTCTTGGAACATCCCAGGGTGATGATATTGATCCGGTTCGGTCCTTGCGCCTTCGTTTTCATGGTCTGTTGCCGGCTCGGGACCGGATTCCAGGCCGCAAAGTTAGGTTAAAATCAGGGTTGGCATGCCGAAAAAGCCTTCCGGATCAAAGGGGGATCCGGTAACCGGCCCTCAGGCTCAGGGACTGGTTAAAGAGCTCGGGTTTCCCGCCCGGATCATTCCTGGCTCCGATGGTTGGAAGGCTTCTTTCCCAATCCGTTTCCAGGAAGAAAATTCCGTCCGGCCCCAGGTGACGCCGCCAGCCGATTCCCCCGGTGTAACCATAATCATCCAGGTTGTAATTTGAAATGATGCGATTGGAATACCTGGATTTGCTCCCCGAGGCCTCCAGGTCCCCCCTTTGTTCAGCCGAAAGGAGCCGCCCGTAATAAACCCCTGCCTGGAGGTATACCGGCCATTTGCGGGCCGGAAACCACTGGATCCTCAGGGGGACCGTCAGATAATTCAGGGCGAAAACAGATTTGCCGAGGGCCGATTCCTCAATGTTATTGTAAGCGCCCGCAGGGAAAAACGCATCCAGCCGGACCGCCCCTCCCTTGGCCTCCAGGTTCAACCCCAGGTTGAACAGGACTTTGGAGGATACCCGGTAAGCCATTCCCAACCCTCCCTCCCACCCGATCCGGGGCTTTTGGCCTCCATATCCCGAATTGAACAGGCCGCTGGAAGGTCCCACGCTGCCTACCGCAGACTCGTTCTGGGAACTGCTTCCTGCGATACTGGATCCATTGTAGCCACCCTGGATAAAAACACTCCAATGGGCGCTGTCCTGGGCGAAGGCACCCACCGAGAACACCAGGCAAAGAAGACCAGGCAGGTAAAATTTGGATACAGGCATGAATTGGATTTTATATCAAGACAACTCCAGGGGGGCATTAGCTGCATCCTGTGGATCATTCAGCGATGGGTAAGCTTCCATCAGCTTCCCCAGCAGGGTTTCCATCCCCGAGGTCGCCGGCTGCTCCAGGGCAAACAGGTTGGGCATTGGGGGCAGGGCCGGGATCTTCCGGTCAATGATATATTTCGGCACCCCGGGAGCTACCTGGCGGATCAGCCCGGCGGCCGGATAAACCTGGAGGGAGGATCCCACCAGGACGAATAATTCCGCCCGGGCCACCAGCTCCATAGCCAGGGGGATCAGGGGGACCTCCTCCCCGAACCAGACCACCTGAGGCCTCATCTGGGTCCCATCCCCGGCCTTATCACCCAACCGGATATCCCCCTGGATTTCATAATGAAGGCCGGCGTCCCGGCAGCCCCGCATTTTCAGGATCTCCCCGTGAAGGTGGATCACGCGGGTGGAACCGGCCCGTTCGTGAAGGTCGTCGATATTCTGGGTGATCACCGTCACCTCGAACCGCTGTTCCAGGCGGGAAAGAGCATCATGGGCTGCATTCGGCAAGGCCTTCCGGATCTCCCTGCGGCGCTGGTTGTAAAAATCCAGGACCAGGGCGGGATCCCGCTCCCATCCCTGCGGGGAGGCCACCTCGGTGACATCGTATCCCTCCCAGAGGCCCCCGCTGTCGCGGAAGGTCTTCAGGCCGCTTTCGGCGCTGATTCCGGCGCCTGTAAGGGCAACCAGCCTGGGTTTTTTGGAAACATTCATCCGATGATATGCGCTTCGTTTTTTCCGGGCAGGGATCCGCCCAGTTCCAGAACGGCTTTCCACTCGGCCGGAGTCACTTTGGAGACCGATAGCCTGCCGATCCGGACCAATTCCATTTTCCGGAGCCTTTGATCGGATTTGACCTGCTCCAGGCTGACCGGTTTTTTCAGGGAACGGACAGGTTCCACATCCACGGCTACCCAGTCTTTTCCTTCGGCCGTGGGGTCGGGATAAGCGGTCCGGCAAACCCGGGCAATTCCCACGATGTTCAGGCCCTCATTGCTGTGATAAAAAAATATTTCATCGCCCAGCTTCATCGCCCGAAGGTTGAGGCGGGCGGCATAATTGCGGATACCGCTCCAAACGGTACGACCTTCTTTGCGCAGCTGGTCCCAGCTGTATGCACCGGGTTCGGATTTGATCAGCCAATAGGCCATATGCTGTTATTTTGGCTTTTACCATCCGCTGGCAAGCACATCGGCGATATGCATGGTGCCCAGGTTCAGGCCCCTGGCCTGGATCAGGCCATCGAGGTGCATGAGGCAGGAAAGGTCGGTAGAAATGATGCAGCTGGCACCACTGTCGGTGGCATGCCGGATTTTCTGTTCTGCCATGGCCTCGGAGATGGCCGGGAATTTCACCGCAAAAGTTCCTCCGAAACCGCAACAGGTCTCCACATCCTCCATCTCCCGGATTTCCAGCCCTTTCACTTCCCGGAGCAATTTCCTGGGCCCTTCCTGAATCCCGCATTCCCTCAGGGCCGCGCAGGAATCATGGTAGGTGGCCACCAGGTTCAGCTCCGCTCCCACCCCGGTGGTGTGCAGGACTTCGGTCAGGAATTCCGAAAATTCCAGGAGGTTCTTTTTAATTATTTTCACTTCGTTATGCACGGCAGAGTTATCGAAAAGCCTGGAATAATAATTACGGACAAACCCGGTGCAGGAAGCGCTGGGCGAAACGATGTAATCGAAGGTGGAAAAATCTTTCAGGAATTTATGGCCCACCGCCCTGGCTTCCTCCCAGTAGCCCGCATTGAATGCGGGCTGGCCGCAGCAGGTCTGATTGGGATTATAGGAGACCTCACATCCCAGCTTTTCCAGGACCTTCACCATATTGAGGGCGGTTTGCGGATAAATCTGGTCCACGAAGCAGGGAATGAAAAGGCTGACCTTCATCGGCAGGATTGGAGGGGCTAAATTAAGGATTTCAGGAAGGCGGAAAGGAAATTCAGCAGGATTCAGGATTTCCAGTTCCGGTTCAGGCCCACCATATGCAGGGCGGCGGCGGCGGCCTCCTCCCCTTTATGGCCCTGTCCTCCCCCGACCCGTTCCATGGCCTGCTGCAGGGAGTCCACGGTGAGCACCCCGAAGATCACCGGGACTGGAAAAAGGAGGCTGACCCGGAGCAGCCCTTCGGTCACTGCCTGGCAAATGTATTCGAAATGGGGGGTCCCTCCCCGGATGACGCATCCCAGGGCGATGAGGGCATCAGGCGCGTTTTCCCGGGTGGATTCCAGGTACCTTTTACAGGCAAAAGGAAGCTCGAAGGCACCGGGCACGGCGATTTTACCTGGTTGCGGGATCCCCGCTTCCTTCAACCTGCGCTCGCAGCCCGATACCAGTTCCCTGACCACGGCTGGATTCCAAAGAGCATGCACCAGCACGATCCGGATTGCAGCAGGGGGCCCGGAAAAAGGTTCCAGTTCAGGAGGGGATTGAGCCATGGGTGGATTACTGAAAAACGCCGAGGCGGGCCAGGTACTTATCGATCTCCCTGCCCTGCAGGCTTTCGGGGTATTGGGACCTGATTTGCTTGTAAACCCCGATCGCCTCTGCCGGTTTTCCTGCTTTTTCAAGAGCCAGTCCCTCCCGGAGGAGGTACAAGGGGGCGATCAGGTCATTGTCGTTGTAATTGCCTGCCTTTTTGTAATAATCGATCCCTTCGGCGGTTTTTCCAAGGTCCATATAGGCATCTCCCATGAGACCATAGGCTTCGGCCTGGATGATTTTATCCCGGGCATTGAACTGCCTGAGCAGGTCGATCCCCTTTTGGTATTCCCCTTCCCGGATATAGATAACGCCGGCGCAGTATTTAGCCTGCTGGCCAACCCGGGTATCTCCATACCGCTGGATCACCCTGAGAAAGCCGTAATTGTTGCCGTCCCCGTTCAGGGCGAGACTGAGGGAATCCTTTTCGAAATAATGCTGGGCCATGAACACCATGTCCTGCGCCCGGCTTTCCCGGGGGGCCTTGTAGAGCCTGTTATAGCCGAAAAATGCGGCAACAACAAGGATGATCCCGATCCCGATCCCGTTGAACAGGTTGGAATGCTGTTCATAATATTCCTCTATCCGGTTCACCGAACCCATCAGGCCCGGATCATGCGGCCTGGGGGGCGGGACAGCGGCTTTATGGGATTTGGACTTCGTTTCAGGCATGAAATTCTGGTATGAATGATCAGGTTAAAGAATCAGCAGGGAAGGAGCTAATCCATGATGAAGGGATAATCGGCTTCCACATATACATCCTTGAGCAATTCGTTGTCATCGGGCCAGGGGGATTCTTCCGCAAACTGAACCGCCTCTTCCACCTGTTTGCGGACCCTTTCGGCGATCTGGTCCACCAGGGCCTGGTCCGCCCATTTGTTTTCCAGCAACAGCTTTTCGGCCTGGTGGATGGGATCCCTGTCCTTGTATTCCTCCACCTCCTCCTTGGTCCGGTATTTGGCAGGATCACTCATAGAATGACCCTTGTAGCGGTAGGTCTTGATCTCCAGCAGGGTGGGTCCCTCCCCTGCCCGGGCTCTTTTGGCCGCCCGCTCGATTCCCACGTGCACTTCCTCGCATTTCATCCCGTCGATGGAATCCCCGGGCATGTCATAGGCATCTGCCAGCTTGTAAATATCCAGGACATTGGAGGTGCGCAGGACCGAAGTGCCCATCGCATACATATTGTTCTCGCAAATGAACACCACCGGAAGTTTCCAGAGCATCGCCATGTTGAAAGTCTCATGGAGCATGCCCTGCCTGGCCGCCCCGTCCCCGAAAAAACAAAGGACCACATCCCTGGTCCCCTTGTATTTTTCAGCAAACGCCAGCCCGGCCCCAACCCCGATCTGGGCGCCCACGATCCCGTGGCCGCCGAAGAAATTATGCTCCCTGGAAAAGAAATGCATGCTCCCGCCTTTTCCCTTGGAACAGCCTGTGGATTTTCCAAACAGTTCGGCCATGCAGGCCTTGGCGGAAACTCCCTTGGCAATGGCCATGGCATGGTCCCGGTAAGCCGTGATCACCTTGTCCGTGGGAGTTGTGGCGGTCATGGCACCGGCTGCGATGGCCTCCTGGCCGATATAAAGGTGGCAGAATCCCCGGATCTTCTGCATCCCATAGAGCTGGCCCGCCTTTTCCTCGAACCTGCGCAGCAGCAGCATCAGCTCATACCAATACAGGTAGGTCTCTTTCGTGAATTTAACCGCCAAGATGCCTCAAATTAGGGTGCAAAACTACAGGATTTTCGACAATGAACCAAGCCTGACAGGGGGGAGGATCGACCCTTCCAGGCCGGGAAAAAGGCTTTCCGGACCGGGCCGCAGGGGAGCCCAGGTCCGTTGCCCTGCTCTCGGACTTTTATCCGATTTTTGCCTTTCAACCCTGCTCCCTGCTCCGCCTCCGCCATATCTCCCTGGTCCATTTTCGCAATCACGCAAGCTGCGGATTCCGGTTCGAAAACCGGGTTACGGCCTTCACGGGCCGGAACGGGGCCGGAAAAACGGGTCTCCTGGACGGAATCCATTACCTGTCCTGCACCAAAAGTTATTTCCACCCCACGGACCTGCCCAGCATCCGCTTCGGGGAGGAAGGGTTCCGGGTGGAGGGAGAATTTTCCCGGGAAGGCCATCAGGATCAGGTGGCCTGCATCCTTCGGGCGAAAGGGAAAAAAGAATTCCTGCTGAACGGGTTCCCCTACGCCCGGTTTTCCGAACATATCGGCCAGTTTCCTGCCGTGATGATCGCTCCGGATGATGCCGCCATCCTGACCGGCATGAGTTCCGAACGAAGGAAGTTCCTGGACATCCTGCTTTCCCAAATGGACCCCGCCTACCTGGACCACCTGATCGGATACGGGAAGGTTTTGCACCAGCGCAACAGCCACCTGAAGCGACTTTCTGCCCAGGGTAGCCCGGGTGATGATCTGCTGGATGCCCTGGACCGGCAGATCGCCGGATACGGAACTGCCATCCATGGTATCCGGCTTCCCTTCCTGGAGCATTTCCTGCCCAGGGTCCAGCGGTTTTACGACCAGCTGGCCGGCAGCCATGAGCAGGTCCGGATCCGGTACTGCAGTGGGCTCACATCAAATTTTTTTTCCGAGCTGCTGGCCCGGACCCGCCAGCGGGATATTGAACTGGAGCGCACCACCGCCGGCATCCACCGGGACGATCTGGAACTTTTGCTGGATGGTCATTTCCTGAAAACCTCCGGCTCCCAGGGTCAGCGCAAAACCTTTCTTTTCGCCCTCAAGTTCGCCCAGTACGAATGCATCCTCGAAAAAAGGGGGCTCCTGCCCCTGCTGCTGCTGGATGATGTCTTTGAGCGGCTGGATTCTGGCCGGATCTCCCGCCTCATTGCCCATATCTCGGGACCCTCCGTGGGACAGGTTTTTCTTTCCGATACCGATCCCTCCCGGGTAATTCGGGCTTTTGAAGGCTTTGCGGAAGCTCCGGAGGTTCTGGAACTGGAGGGGTGAACTTCTTTTTCAGGCAGGGAAATGACCTATCTTTATAACCGATGGCTCATCAGGAACTTTCTCTCGGCGATGCCCTGCAAAGGTATCTGGACCACAGTTCCCTTAAACCCGGCCTGCTCGACGCCCGGCTTAAGGAAGACTGGGAGAAACTGATGGGAAAAACCATTGCCCGGTACACCGACTCCGTCGAGATCCGGGATAAAAAGCTGATCATCCACACCACGGTATCCTCACTCCGGCATGAACTTAATTTTTCCAGGGAAAAGATCATCCGCCTGATCAATGCTGCCTTCGGGGAAGAGGTGATCCGGGATATCAGCGTCCGGTAACAACCGCCTCCTCATCCGGATGAACCAACCGGGTTGACCCAGCCCCGGGCCATGCCTGGTGGCCCAGGCTATCTGGAAATTTTCAACCCCCCCGGAAGAGACCAGGGTATCGCCTTTTGAAAATCATGGTAATGCCATTTCCCCAGGACGGTTCCATGCCCGATCAGGATCAGGCAGGGATTGGATCTTGCGGCCGTTTTGATCACCGTGGCATCGAGCTGAAGGAAAGGGAAGCGGAGATGGTACCTCGCCTGGAAAGCCCGGGTATGCTCCGGGTCCGAGGCGGTCACCCCGTAAATTTTCAGGTGTTCCCTGAGGCAATTTTTCTGGAGGCTGTCCAAAACAGGCTGCCATCCCTTCCCGGCCTGGTCCACATCCCGGACCATCATCAGGAACAGGGGATCCGGATCCCCCAGAATGGCCGGAGTGACTTCATTGCCCCTGAAATCAAACAGGGCAAAATCTTCGATCACCGGGATATCATTCCCCTGGCGGACCAGCCTGTTCTGGCTCCTTACGAAATGCCAGGAACTGTCCTTCCAGGGATAATCGGAAAGGGAAAAGGTTTTTTGCTTCCCGTTTTTTTCATACACCATCAGGGTCTGATAAAGGTCAGGGACCGCATGGGGAGGAGGTTTCATTTCTTCCGCAAGGTTTTTCCCGACCGCATAGGGCAGGCAGTCCACAGGGGGCAGGTGATTCAGCGCCCACCATTCCACCCCCGGGGGAGCCAGCAGGCCGAACAACAGGATCCACCCGGTCAGCTGCCTTCCGAAAAACAAGGTTGTTTTGCTCCGGTAGAGGTAAATCACCATAATCATGACCAGGAGGACCAGGTCCTTGGCAAAAGAAGCCCCTGCGGAAAGCGGTATGCAATCGCCGAAACATCCACATTCCTTCACCTTCCCGGAGAAAAAAGCGTACCCGGTCAGGAGGGTGAAAAAAAGGCTTAACAGGAGGACCAGCAGGGCGAAAATCCTTAGCCGGTACCCCGTCAGCAGGGCGGCGCCCGCCAGAACCTCCATCAGGATCATCAACAGGGAAAATACGAGGGCTGCCGGTGCCAGAAAATTGAGGTGCAGGACTCCCAGGAATTCCTGCATCTTGTAGGTGAGCCCCAGGGGATCGTTCGCCTTCACCAGGCCGGAAAAAATAAAGAGCAGACCGGTAATGACCCCGAGGATCCGGACCAGGGCTTTCATCGGGAAATGCTTTGCGGCCGGGGCCCGGTTTCCCGGAGCCGGATCAGGGCGAAAAGGGCATAATTGACGATGTCCCCGAAATTGGAGGAAATCCCTTCGGAGGCAATGGTTTTGCCTCCGTTGGAGAGGATTTGCCGGATCCGGATCAGCTTCATCAGGATCAGGTCGATGAAGGACTGCTGGCTCATCTCCTTCCAGGCTGCTCCATAATCGTGGTTTTTGTCTTCCATGAGGCACCTGATGGAGGCTGCCGCTTGATCATAAAGGGCAGCGGCCTTTTCAGGGTCCAGGTCCAGGGGATCACCCGGGTTCAGGGTTTCCTGGATGCGGGCGATGATCCCATAGTTGACAATTCCACGCAGTTCATCCTGCGGGGTTTCCGGGATCCGGCTGGAAACCAGTTCCTGGATGTTCCGGATCCTGCGGGCCTTGATGAAAATCTGATCGGCGATGGAAATGGGTCGCAGCACCCGCCATGCCGTACCATAATCCCGGGTCTTGTCCAGGAAGATCCGCCTGCAGCTTTCCAGCGCCTCGAGGTACTGGTTTTCGGTCTGATCCAGCCTGATTTCGTCTCCGTTCATCCGCGAAAAAATAAATGTAATTTCACCCGGTGCAGCCAGCCAAAAATACGCCATTGGGCGGGAATTACCTGCTGGATTGCAGGGGGAAGCTGCTGGATTTGCATACTCCCCGGGTGATGGGCATCCTCAATGTCACGAAGGATTCCTTTTATCCTGGCAGCCGGGTGAGCACCGCAAGGGAGATTCAGGACCGGGCAGGCATCATGCTCCGGGAGGGGGCCTCCATCCTGGATGTCGGGGCCCAGAGCAGCCGCCCCGGCGCGCATCCGGTTCCAGGGGATGAGGAAAAGGAAAAAATCCGGTTTGCCGTGGAAGTGATCCTGGACCTTTTCCCCGATGCCCTGATCTCGGTGGATACCTACTGCGGCGGGGTGGCAGAGGCGGCGATCGGCGCCGGGGCATCCCTGATCAATGATATCAGCTCCGGCCGGCTCGACCCCGGCATGATCCCCCTGGCGGGGTCGCTGCAGGTTCCCTATATCGCCATGCATATGCAGGGGGAGCCGGCTAACATGCAGACCGATCCCCATTATGAGGATGTCGTCCGGGAAATTCTGGATTTTTTCATCCTGAAAGCCGCGGAATGTACCGCTGCAGGAATCCATGACCTCATCCTGGATCCGGGTTTCGGATTCGGAAAATCCACGGAACATAATTACACCCTGCTCGGACACCTGGATGCTTTCTCCATTTTAGGCAGGCCCCTGATGGCCGGTATTTCCCGGAAATCCATGGTATACCGGCCGGCGGAAACAGGCCCCCAGGATGCCCTTCTCGGTACCATGGCCCTCCACATGCTCGCCCTGGAAAGAGGGGCCAGCCTGCTCCGGGTCCACGATGTCAAACCAGCCATGGAAGCCATCCGCCTGTTCGGGTTCTTCCGGCAACAACCCTGACAATTCCTTATATTCGTTTGCGATGAACTGGGCCTTCCATCTTTGGGGAAAAGATATCCGTCTGCTGAACATCCTTGACCTGGTCCTCGTGATCTTCCTGGTGATTCAATTATACCGGGTGCTGCGGGGGACTCTTGCCTATAATATTTTCTGGGGGGTGGTGGTCGTCTACTGCGCCTTCTTCCTGGTCCGTTTCCTGAAGATGCCGATCCTTTCCAATATCCTGGAAAAGCTGGTCAGCGTCGGACTGATCGCGATCATCGTCATCTTCCAGCCGGAGATCCGCAGGTTCCTGCTCATGCTGGGAAAGCGCACCCCTTTCAGCAGGGAGGGGTTCCTCATGAAATTCTTCGCCGCTGACCGTTTCCGCAGTTACCGCCAGGAAGAATCGATCATCAACAACATCATCCTGGCGGTGAGCAACATGGCCGCTTCCTATACCGGTGCCCTGATCGTGGTATTCAACAACTCCAGTCTGAAATTCGATACCAGCTCCGGGGTCGCCATTGACGGATTTGTGAGCGCCCGCCTGCTGGAAAGCATTTTCCGCAAGGGAAGCCCCCTCCACGACGGGGCGGTGATCATAGCCGATAACCGGATCATTGCCTCCCGGGTGGTACTCCCCGTTTCCGAAAACCCGGACCTGCCTCCCCGCATCGGGCTCAGGCACCGTTCCGCGGTTGGAGTGACGGAGCATACGGAATCCATTGCCATCATCATCTCCGAGGAAAAGGGAGATGTTTCCTATGCGCAGGGTGGAAAACTGTTCCAGCATTCCTCCCTGGAAGAGCTGAAGGTGAAGCTTTATGAATCCCTCATCGAGGGTAACCCCTGATCCATGCTTCAATTCCACCGGAGGGCCTACCTGCTCACCCTCCTGGCTACCCTGCTGAGCGCGTTCCTTCTGGTCCGCCTCATGGACCGCAATGCAGGACTGCACCTGAACCAGACCTATTTCCTGGTCGCCGGCCATCTCGTTCAATATCCTTTTATCCGGATGCTAAGGATGTTCACCCTCCTTTATATGGGGGAAACCCTTTTTCTCTGGCTGCTCCGCAGGCACCACCAGACTGCCTACCTGCTGCCGGCCCATGGCCTGGTCTCCAACCTCCTGCTGGTGGTCCTGCTTTTCGCTGACCCGGGAACGCACCCCGCCCTCGTATTCAACCTGATGGCCTTCCTGGTCATCGTCCAGCTTTGGTTTGTAATCGCCCTCGTCCTCACCCTGAAAAACTGGTATCACTCCATCCATGCCCCGAAAACCCCGGTCAGCCGGGAAGGAACCGCTACAGTCAACTCCCAAAAATAACCAGGGCCGGCATGAGCCGGCCCCGGGTGATTTTATCAGGATGTGGATCTTTACGGGTGGAGGGTGATGGTTCCCAGATGGACCTCATCGCCATTGACCTTGACTCCGGTGATCGTGGTATCCTGGAACCCGGCCGAAGCATTGAAAAATACGCTGTAGGTGGTATCCGGCAACCCCATCAGTTTGAATTCGCCGGACCAGTTGGGCAGGGCATAGAGCGAGTCGCCTCCGGAGAAGACCGAAACGACAGGATATGCGGAGATCGGAAGGACCCTGCCCTCAATGCTGCCGGTATTGGAGATGGTAAAAGCCCGGAGCACGGTACGCAGGAAGAATTCTCCGTTATGAACCCTGACGATGGACCTCCCGGCATCGAAATCGATCCAGAAACGGAAATGGTTGGCGGCAAACTCGTCGCACTCGTCGCCATAGATCCGGATATATACATTTTCGGATCCTGGCCACAGGTTGAGCGGGTAGTTCACAGAGTCTTTCACCAGGATGTTGTCATTGCCCAGAGTCAACCGGAAAGCGATGATCCTGCCCTTGTGCATGTTTCCTGAGGTCAGCAGGGTATCGGCACCGTTTGCGAAATCCAGCAGGTTATACTCCCCGGGTGCGATGTTCAGGGTATCCCAGACGGCATGATCATCATCCCGGTCTGCATAGGCGACCTCATCCCCCTCATGACGGAGCCAGGTATGGAACCCCACCTGAGGGGCATCATCAGAGGTATCCACCTTGACTGCAAGGCCCTGGATATCCACGATGACCTTGTCGAAGAATGCATTCGGGCCGTCCGTCATGTAGACCGAAACCTGCGATTTGTTGGCCGGGATGGAGTCGTTGGATAACCCCTTCTGGCATGAAGGCAGGGCTAATGTGCCCAGCGCAGTTAGCAACACCGTGGAGCCGGCGAGCATCCGTGAAATTTTCATAGGAATATGGTTTTTAGTTGTGATGGTTGCATCGTTCGGTCCTTTAACAAAGAGGATACCAGATTTTCATCCGCCTGCCCGGACGACAGTATAAAGACTGTGGAATTGTTAAAAGGTTTAAACGGAAACCGGAAGGGATGAATGGAATGGAAATTTTATTCGGCGGACTCCGCCGTAAATGGAACCTGGTCCGCGCATTCAATATTGGGCCCCGGCGAAACCTCGAAAATTTTACAGAAATACCGGTAATATTCGTAACGGTAAACCGTTTTGTCCAGGGGGGCCCTGCCGCATTCCACCCCGCCGTTAATGATGTTGAGCGTGGTTCCGAACCCGGGTTTCCTCCCCGCAGCCAGGTCATGGCTGGTGGGACGCCAGATTCCGGTCATCACATCATGGCAGGAAGGCTTGGGAGGCTGGGCCTTCATCCAGAACCAGATCGCTGATGCAAAGGAAAGAACGGGATCCGATGCGACCCGGTCCGGATCGCGGAGCAGGATGTTCTTGTCTCCGAAATAATCCTGGCTGAACTGACCGTAATTGTAATTATAACTTAATTGTTTCGGCCCCCGCCCATGGTAGGATTTTCCTTCAACCGGAGGATAGGCTTTTTTGGACCGGTCAGAATATTGAGGGCATCCGGAGGCACATCCCTGTTCCTGAATAAAATAAAAACCCCACCTGAAATATCCGCCCGGCGCCCCGGGCCATCCTCCCGAAGTTTCCTGGGCGCAGTTGGCCAGGAAGGCCGCCAGTTCCCTGCGCCTCACCGTGTCGTTTCCTGTTCCGAGAAAATCCGGAAACTTTCCTGCAGCCTCCGCAAAGGCCTGGAAACTGTAAAAGTCCGGCCTTCCGGGCGCTGCCGAATCCGGGCCGGTACGGGACCGCCCGTACCGGTTGGGGAAAAGGCTGTCCCAGGATTGGGCGTTCAGATAATCCGTCAGGTGGGTGGGCCCCGGCTGGCGCTGGCCGATGGCGGAGGAGGGCCGCCCGCAGGCTCCGGGCGCCGCGGCCAAAATCCATATCCAGACGATCCGGGAAAGGTTCATGGGAAGGGGGGAGGAAATATCATGCCAGGGTCCGGATCAGGCTTTGCGGAGCAGGACGGCCCCGAGGGGGGGCAGGTTCAGGGTCAGCAGGTGGTCTCCGGGATGGTCCGGTAATTCCCGGGTCTTCAGGGTGCCCGGGTTCCGGAAATACCCGGTTCCCCAGTATTTCAGATCATCCGTATTGAGGGCCTCCGCCCAGCGGGAGGATTCCGGGAGGGTGAAGACAAATTCCTTATGGGGCTCCGGGGTCAGGTTCAGGGCGATCAGCATTTTCCGGGACCCGCTTTGGCGCAGGTAGGCCAGGATGCATTTTTCCCGGCAGTTGGTTTCCACCCACCGGAATCCCGCCGGATCAAACTGGGAGCGGTGGAGTGCCGGTTCCGACCGGTAGAGCTGGTTGAGGTCCCGGACCAGCCGCTGGATCCCCTGGTGGGATTCATGCTGCAAAAGATGCCATTGCAGCTCGGACCGGTAATTCCATTCCGAGGTTTGGGCAAACTCGTTGCCCATGAACAGCAGCTTGGTTCCGGGATGGGTGTACTGGTAGGCGTACATCGCCCGGAGGTTCGCGAATTTCTGCCAGTCATCGCCGGGCATCTTGTATACCATGGGGGATTTTCCATGGACCACTTCATCATGGGAAAGGGGGAGCATGAAATTTTCGCCGAAGGCATAGACGATGCTGAAGGTGATCTGGTCCTGGTGCCACCTGCGGAAAAAAATATCCCGCTTGAAATAATCCAGGGTATCGTTCATCCATCCCATCATCCATTTCATCCCGAAGCCGAGGCCTCCCATGAAAACGGGCCGGGAAACTCCGAAAAAGGAAGTGGATTCCTCCGCGATGGTCTGGGTGTCCGGAAACTCGGCATAAATTCTTTTGTTCATCTCCCTCAAAAAGGCGATCGCCTCCAGGTTTTCGTTGCCCCCGAATTCATTGGGCAGCCATTCCCCCTCCTTCCGGGAATAATCCAGATGGATCATGGAGGCCACCGCGTCCACCCGGAGTCCGTCCAGGTGGTACTGATCGAGCCAGAACAGGGCGCTGCTCAGCAGGAAAGAACAGACCTCATGGCGGGCATAATTGAAGATGTAGCTGTTCCAGTCCGTCTGGAATCCCTTTCGCATGTCCGCATATTCGTAAACGTGGGACCCATCAAACCGGAAAAGCCCGTGGCTGTCATAGGGGAAATGGGAGGGCACCCAGTCCAGGATCACGCCAATTCCCGCCTGGTGGAAGGCATCCACCAGTTCCATGAACTGACGGGGGGTGCCGTAGCGGGAGGTGGGCGCAAAATACCCGGTCCCCTGGTAACCCCAGGACC
>JANWKA010000147.1 GCA_025451655.1 Chitinophagaceae bacterium
CGAGTGAAGGAATTGCGCGGGTCCTGGCCGGAGAGGCTGTCGTGGAACCAGAACAGATCCACCGTTACGCCACCTTCTCTGCCCCGGCCCTGGAGCTGGTGGAAGAGTTCACCCTCCTGGAGTTTTTTCGTTTCCAGCGGCATTTCCGGCCCCTGCTGCCCGGGTTCCATCCGGATTCCGTGATCCGGGAGATGGGCCTGGACCATGCGGCCCATTTGCAGATCCGGCATTTTTCCTCTGGCATGCGCCAACGGGTTAAAATTGCCCAGGCCATATTCAGTGATTGTCCGGTGGTGCTCCTGGATGAGCCCTGTACCAACCTCGACCAGGGTGGGATCCGGTTGTACCAGGCCATCCTGGACCGGTGGCTTGATGGCAGAATGCTGATTGTGGGATCCAACAGCGGTCCGGAATATGAGATGTGCAGCCACCGGCTGGAACTGGCCATTTTGGCCCGGGTGGCATCCTAAACGACCATGATTTCCTTTTCCTTTGAAGCGCAGTGCTTTTCGATCCTGGAGATGTAACCGTCGGTGAGCTGCTGGGTTTCGGATTCGCTGTCCTTGGCGATATCCTCGCTCAATCCTTCCTTCTGAAGCCTTTTGATGTACTCAATGACCTCCCTGCGGATGGCCCGGATGGCCACCCTGGCATGTTCCCCTTCGGCATTGACCCGTTTCACCAGGTCCTTCCTCCGCTCCTCGGTAAGGGGGGGGAGGAACAACCGGATCAGCTGACCGTCGCTTTGGGGGGTGACCCCGATATTGGCCGCGATGATGGCTTTTTCAATGGGCTGGATCATGCTCTTTTCCCAGGGCTGGATGGCGATCGTACGGGCATCGGTGACGCTGATATTGGATACCTGGTTCAGGGGGGTATGGGAACCATAATAATCAACGGTGATGCCGTCCAGCATTTGGGGATTGGCCTTCCCTGCGCGGAGCTTTCCGAGCTCTGTCTCCAGGTGATGAATCGCCTTTTCCATGTTTTGGCCAGCTTCCTCCAGGATCAGATCGAGTTCTTCCTGCATATGGTTGGAAATTTTTGGAACCGGGACAAACCTACAAGAAATAAAGGACATGGGCAACGGCTTGAGCGCTGGCTTAATCCTTGTAAAACAGGGTCTTAGGGAAATAATTCCAGGGCCGGATTCAGGGACCTTTCAGGCTGATCTGTTGCCTGGATGCCCTTCCCGACGGGTACAGGGAGGCGACCAGGGCGATGAGGATGATGGTGGTGAGCACGAGCAGAAAGTCCCTGGGGTGCATGCTGACCGGATAGCGGTTTATGACAAAGGAATTGCCCTCCAGGCCCACGATCCCGAATGTCTTCTGGAGCCAGCAGACGACCAGGGCGATGGATCCTCCGATCAGGGCGCCCACCAGGGCGATCAGCAGTCCCTCCAGCAGGAAGATCCTCCGGATCAATCCCCCCGTTGCTCCCATGGCCCTGAGGATGGAAATGTCGGTTGCCTTATCGATCACCAGCATATACAGGGATCCGATCAGGTTGAAAGCGGCGATTGCCATGATGAAGGCGAGGATGGCAAATACCACCCATTTCTCGGTCTGCATCACCTGATACAGGTTCTGGTTTTGCTGGTACCGGGTTTGGACCAGGAAATTCCCGCCCAGCAGGACCCGGAGCCGCGCAGCAGATCTGTCCAGGGCCAGCGGATCCCGGATGCCGAGATAGACCGCGGAAAGTTCCCCGGGAGATAGCCCGGCGAGCCTCCGGACAAAACCGATATTGGTGATCACATAGGTGTTATCGAAATCCTGCTGTATGGCGAAAACCCCGGATGGGGTCAGGTTGCCTGCATTGAGGGCATCTTCCGGGTTGACCAGGTCCGGGGCGTTCCGCCGCGGGCTATAGGCCGTGAGGGGATAGATTCCCTTGCGGATATCAATGCCCAGATTGTCCTGGATTCCGAGGCCCACCACGCATCCCGGGGTGTCCGGGCTTCCAAGCCCGAATACGCCCTGGACCAGCTTGCCTTCCACCCCGCAGACCAGAGAAAATCCGCTGTCCACACCCATCAGGACCGCGATCGTCCTCCCGTCCCCGTACCTCAAAAGAGCCTTTTCCTGCACGATGCCGCAAAAACCATCCAGCCCCGGCAGGGACCGGACGGCACGAAGCTGGGCGTCGGTCATCAGCATGGTTTTGCCCCGGGCCGGGGATATTTTCAGCTGGGGATAAAAGGAGGAATAAAGAGACTGGACCAGCTCCTGGAATCCGTTGAACACGCTCAGGACGATGATCAGCGCCGCAGCTCCCACCGCAATGGCCGACACCGTCACCCAGGAAATGATATTGATGGCCTGGGTGGATTTACGGGCGATGAAATACCGGGAGGCGAAGGTCCAGACCATGGGTGAAGCTTAGCTTGGTGAGGATCCATCCGGCTCATGCCCTTCATCCTGCCTGATCTTTTTGAAAAGTGCTTCCATTTTGAATACATAGTCCAGGGTCTCATCCAGAAAATATTCCGGTTCAGGGATGCGGCGCAGCTGGTTTCTGACCCGGGCCGCCAGCTGTTTTTTGATCTCATGCTTTTTTTCCCGGACCAGCTCCAGGATCCGGGATTTATCCGGGATGTTGAAGATGCTCAGGTATACCCGGGCTTCCAGCAGGTCCGGGGTCAGCTGAACGGAAGTGATGGTGATCATCCCGCCTTCCAGGATATTCAGCCCCAGCCTCTTGAAAATATCGCTGATCTCCTCCTGGAGCAGCCGCGACACCTGCTTCTGTCTTTTGGTCTCATTCATGGCTCTGGTGATTAGGCTGCTGGGTTAAGGCCCTGGAGGCCCGGTCCGGGTGAAGCAGCATCCGCTCGGCATCCGACCATTTCTCTTCCAGGGGGATCATCCGGTTCGCGTCCGCAAAGGCCGGACGGAGTCCCACCTGTTTTACGGTGAGCCGGATATAATGGTGGATAAAAACATCCAGGGCGATATGGCAGGCCCGGATGTCCCCCTTTTCCACGGATCGCTTCTTGGCCCTCATGAACAGGTCAAAATCGGCTCCCTGGATCCGCTCATCCCAGGGGCCCAGGAGCTGGATCGCTTTGCGGGTCACCATCACATTATTACCCACGATCCCCTCAATCACCTGAAGCCGGTGCTCCCGGTACCGTTTTGCACAGAATTTTTCCCAGTCCCCGTACATCAGCCGGTGCATGGCCTTCAGGGCCGCTGTCCCGGTCCCCAGCAGGGAAAGCAGGTTCTTGACCCTTTTCCACCTCCTGGAAAAGCTCCGGGTTACTGCTTCGGACTCCAGGTGCTCCACCCCGCAGGCGGAAATCAGGTCCAACCCGTGATGGGCCATGGAAGCCAACAGGCGCTCATCCCAACCCGGGGATACCACGACGTCATTGTTCAAAAAGCAGAGCAGGTCATTGCGGGCCGCTTCGATACCCTGGTTTTGGGAATGGGGATAGGAAAAATTCCGGTCATTGGAGATCACCCGGGCTCCCCCTGCGGCAAAGAAGGCCCCGGACCCGTCCCGGGAGGCGTTATCGATGATGATCAGCTCGAAAGGGAAACGGGTGTACCGGTACAGGTTTTCCCGGAATATCCGGTTGACCGGAAGGCCATCGTGCACCGCGGTGATGATGCTGATCATGATTGAAAATATGGACCTTCCGGCTTCCCGCCGACCGGAAGCGCCAGAAAGCAGCGACCGGCAAAGCACCTATTATTGTCGTAAATTTACGCATTTAGAAAGACTTGCTTACCGCCTGAAACCATCCCAACCGCCCTGATGAAAAGCTTGCGTCCCATTTTCAGGTACCTGAGACGACATATCCGGCTGATCATCGTTTATTTTGTCTGTAACCTGCTGGCCATCCTCTTTTCCCTGGTTTCCCTGACCATGCTGATCCCCTTCATCTCGCTGATCTTTGGCAAAACCAGCCTCGTTTACCACCGGCCGCCCATGGGCTTCAGCGTGAACGGCCTCATCGCCGGCTTTAATTATTTCATATCCCAGCTGATCATCGATCATCCGGACGGAAAAGTGTTCGCCCTGGGATTCATTTGCATTGTGGTGGTCACTGCCATCTTCCTGAAGAACCTGTTTCTCTATGTCGCGACCTACCTGAACTCCCCCATCCGCAACGCGGTGATCAACGATATCCGCTCCGACCTGTTCAGCAAGGTGCTTTCCCTCCCCATCGGGTATTTCTCGGAAGAACGGAAGGGGGATATCATCAGCCGGATGACCAACGACCTCCAGGAGGTGGAGACTTCCATCGTGAGCTTTCTGGAGTCCTTTTTCCGGGAACCCTTCACGGTCCTGATCTCCCTGGTGGTCATGTTCAAGATCAGTCCCGAACTGACCGTCCTGGTGCTGGTCTTCCTGCCCCTGACCAGCCTGGTGATCGGCAGGATCAGCAAATCCCTGCGCAAACATTCCAACACCGGACAGGAAAAGCTGAGTTCCATCCTGACCGTGATCGATGAGACCCTGGGCGGCATGCGGGTGATCAAGGCCTTCAACGCTGAAAAGCAGCAACAGCTCCGGTTCACCATGGAAAACAACGCCCTGTTCCGGGTCAAAAACAGGATCAACCACAAAAGGGACCTGGCCTCTCCCCTGTCCGAGTTTATGGGCGTCGTGGTGCTTTGCGTGGTCCTGTTCATCGGGGGGAGGCTCGCCCTGAACCACCCGGACGCTTCGACTGATACCGCCAGCGAGTTCATCGGCTTCATCGCCATTTTCTCCCAGATCATCAATCCGCTGAAATCCTTTTCCACGGCGATGTATAACATCCAGAAAGGGAGGGCCGGCCTGGACCGCATCGAAAAAATACTCAACAGCCAGGAGTCCATCAGGGACCGGGAGGATGCCATTCCCCTCCATGCCTTCCAGCGGGAAATTGTCTTTCGGGACGCCGGGTTCAGCTATAGCGGGGAAAAAGTACTGATCGGGATCAACCTCACCATCTGCAAGGGGAAAATGATCGCCCTGGTGGGCAGCTCGGGTGCCGGGAAATCGACCCTGGCGGACCTGATCCCCCGATTTCACGACCTGACCGAGGGAAGCCTCCTGATCGACGGGATCGATATCCGGGATTACAAGGTGGCTGATGTGCGCAGGCTCATGGGCATTGTGACCCAGGAGCCCATCCTGTTTAACGATACTATCGGCAACAATATCGCCTTGGGGGCTGGAAGGGTGAATGAAGAGCAGATCATTGCCGCCGCGAAGGTGGCCAACGCCCATGATTTCATCATCCGAAAGGAACAGGGATACAGGACCAATATCGGGGACCGGGGGGTAAAGTTGAGCGGAGGGGAAAAGCAACGGATCACGATCGCCCGGGCCGTGCTGAAGAACCCGCCCATTCTGATCCTGGATGAGGCCACCTCTTCCCTGGATACCGAAAGCGAGCGCATCGTGCAGGACGCCATTTATAACCTGATGAAAAACCGGACCAGCATTGTGATCGCCCACCGGCTTTCCACCATCCGCCACGCCGACCAGATCAACGTGATCGCCGACGGCAAAATCGCCGAACAGGGCAAGCACGACGACCTGATGGCCCTGGGAGGGGTCTACCGCAGGCTCGTGGACATGCAGCAATTCAAATAAAACGGGGGAAAAAAGGAGGGACCGGGGATACCTGGTTTCCGGGCCGGGTCAACCATTCATGGAGATCAGGAATTCTTCGTTGTTCTTGGTTCCCTTCATGTGCTGGAGCAGGAAGTTCATCGCTTCCTCCGTATTCATGTCGGCCAGGTGGTTGCGCAGGATCCACATCCGCTGCAGGGTTTCCCGGTCCAGCAGGAGGTCATCGCGACGGGTGGAGGAAGAAGTCACATCAATCGCCGGGAAGATCCGCTTGTTGGATAGTTTCCGGTCCAGTTGCAGCTCCATATTGCCGGTTCCCTTGAATTCTTCAAAGATCACTTCGTCCATCTTGGAACCCGTATCGATCAGGGCAGTAGCCAGGATGGTCAGGGATCCTCCGTTCTCGATCTTCCGGGCCGCCCCGAAGAACTGTTTGGGCTTGTGCAGCGCATTGGCTTCCACCCCGCCGCTGAGCACTTTACCTGAAGCAGGCATTACGGTGTTATGGGCCCGGGCCAGCCGGGTGATGGAATCCAGCAGGATCACGACGTCGTGTCCGCATTCCACCAGCCTTTTGGCTTTCTGGAGTACGATCGTGGAGACCTTGACGTGCTTTTCGGCGGGTTCATCGAAGGTGGACGCAACCACTTCTCCGTTGACACTGCGCTCCATGTCGGTGACTTCTTCAGGCCGTTCATCGATCAGCAGGACCAGCAGGTAGCATTCGGGGTGGTTAGCCGCAATGGCATGCGCCACTTCCTTGAGCAGGATCGTTTTACCGGTTTTTGGCTGGGAAACAATCAGGCCGCGCTGTCCCTTCCCGATCGGGGTGAAAAGGTCCATAATCCGGGTGGAATAATTACCGGCCGTGGAACAAAGGTTGAGCTTTTCGAAGGGGAAAAGCGGGGTGAGGTAATCGAAAGGAACCCGGTCGCGTACCGCGTCAGGGTCCTTTCCATTGATGCTTTCCACCTTCAGGAGGGCGAAATATTTTTCTCCCTCCTTGGGAGGCCGCACGGACCCGCGGACCGAATCCCCGGTTTTGAGGCCGAAAAGCTTGATCTGGGAAGGGGATACGTAAATATCGTCAGGGGAAGAGAGATAATTATAATCGGAAGAGCGCAGGAAACCATATCCGTCGGGCATCATTTCCAGCACGCCTTCACTGACGATGATCCCGTCGAATTCGATGTTGAAACTGGTTTCCTTGCGGTAGAACTTCTGACGGTCCAGGCCATTTTCATCGGCGCCTCCGGAGCTTTCCGATTGGGATTCCTGGGATTCTGCAACCGGCGCCTGGACGGTTTCCTCTTCAGGCACCAGGGGCAGCGGAGCCGGCTCTGCAGCCGGTCCTGAATCAGGTTGCTGCTCAAAACGGTCCATATCCGGTTTGGGCTGCATTCCGGGTTTTCTTCCGCGCCTGGCGGGCACCCTGATCTCATCCACGGGCGCTGGTTCCGGGACCAGTGGAGGGGGAGCGGCCATCGTAGGGGCGACGGGGATGTCCTTGCGGACCAGTCTGCGCCTGCGGGGCCTTTTGTCATCATCCTCAGCAGTTTCGGCTCCCGGAGCAGAAGCGGTTACTGCCTGTCTGTCAAGAATTTTATAAATGATTTCCTGTTTACCGAGTTTTCGGGCATTGGGAACTTCAAGCTGCTCTGCAATGTCCAGAAGTTCCGGAACGAGCATGTCGTTCAATTGAGAGATGTCGTACATAAAAGGTTTGAAATGAATTTTTGGTGTGCTGGCAGATTATTTCAGCGCATGGCTGAATCGTACCAGGATAAAGGATTTTTTATTCAAAGTATGTCAAACTGGTATGGCTTGGAATCCGACAGGGCTGCTGATGAAGATGGCTGAAATAATGACTTATCAGGCAGATATGGATGTAAAAATAGCATTAGTTTCATTATCAGCCAAATTTTTGGACCCCTCCGGCGGCTTGAAATGACCGGGTGGATTACCGGGGCTGGTTGGGCAATCTTCGCTACAGCCGTATCTTTGCGCCCGTCACCTCAAAACCGATTGAGCCATGGAGCAGCGCATTAAAGTCAGGGAATTGCTGGAAACGGAACCCCGGGGACAGGAGGTCGTAGCCATGGGGTGGGTCCGATCCTTCCGCAATGACCAGTTCATCGTGCTCCATGACGGATCCTGCCCGGGTCCGGTCCAGGTGGTGGTGGATCCCGCCACCCTGGATCCTGCCATGGCTTCCAGACTCACCACCGGAGCCTCGATCCGGGTGATGGGGAATCTGGTTCCCTCCCCGGGCAAAGGCCAACGGGTGGAAATCCGTGCCAAAGAGGTGGAGGTGATCGGGGATTGCGATCCGGCTCGCTATCCCCTTCAACCCAAAAAGCACAGCCTGGAGTTCCTGCGTGAGATCGCCCACCTGCGTTTACGCACCAATACCTTCGGATCGGTGTTCCGCATCCGCCATGCGCTCGCCATCGCAATACACCGGTTTTTCGACCAGCGGGGATTCATTTACCTGCATTCCCCCATCATCACCGGGTCGGATGCCGAAGGGGCCGGGGAAATGTTCCGGGTCACCACCCTGGGATTCGACCATCCCCCCAGGAAACCGGAGGGAGGCATTGATTTCCGGGAGGACTTTTTCGGCAAACCGACCCATCTGACGGTATCCGGCCAGCTGGAGGCCGAGCTGGGGGCCATGGCCTTCGGGGATGTTTATACTTTCGGTCCCACCTTCCGGGCGGAAAATTCCAACACGGCCAGGCATCTTGCCGAGTTCTGGATGATTGAGCCGGAAATGGCTTTCTGTGACCTGGAGGGAAATATGGATCTGGCCGAGGCCCTGCTCAAGGACCTGATCCGGACCGTCCTGGAGGGCCATGCCGCCGACCTGGAATTCCTGTCCGGGAGGCTCAGCGAAGAAGAAAGGCAGCGCCCCATGGTGGAAAGATCCCCGATGGGCCTGACCGAAAAGCTCCGGTTCTGCCTGGACAACGCCTTTGAACGGCTCACTTACACGGAAGCCATTTCCATCCTGATCGCAAGCCCGGACTTTAAAAAGAAAAAATTCAGGTACCCGGTTTCCTGGGGAGTCGATCTGCAATCGGAGCACGAACGGTACCTGGTGGAGCAGCATTTCCGCAAACCCGTGATCCTGACGGATTACCCCAAATCCATCAAGGCCTTCTATATGCGCCAGAACGAGGACGGAAAAACCGTGCGCGCCATGGATATCCTGTTCCCCGGGATCGGGGAAATGGTCGGAGGATCCCAGCGCGAGGAACGCCTGGACCGCCTGGAGGCCCGGATGGAGGAGCTCCATCTTCCCCGGGAGGAAATGAACTGGTATCTGGACTCCAGGCGATTCGGCACCTGCCCCCACGCGGGTTTCGGACTTGGTTTCGAAAGGCTGGTCCAGTTTGTCACAGGAATGGGCAATATCCGGGATGTGATTCCATTTCCAAGGACCCCCAAAAATGCGTCTTTTTAAACCTGGGCCAGGGGAAGGACACCCTACCAACCGGCTTTCGGAAAAAGCCATAAAAAAACGCCTTCGAAAAGGAAGGCGTTAAGGTAAAGAAGTAGATAAGATTTTTATCTGGCTAATCTGACATTGACTGCATTCAATCCCTTTTTACCTTGTTGGACGTCAAAACTGACATGATCGCCCTCCCGGATTTTGTCAACGAGTCCGGAAACGTGGACAAAGATTTCCTGTCCATCATCTGCCTTGATAAAACCAAATCCCTTGGTTTCATTGAAGAATTTTACGGTGCCTTTTTTCATGAAAATTAATTGATTAATTAAGGGGGCAAAAATAATAAAAAAATCAAGTTTAAAAATACATTTCTAAAATTAATGGCCATTTATTTCGTCAGGCGCATGCCGGATGTTCATGACCAGGATCTAATAATTTGATTATCAGCATGTTATTATTTTAAAGTTTCCGGGACTCCCAACGCCTGTCCGCCGGACCCGGTGGCCGGCCGGGGATGTTTCCATCTCCGGTGAGACCAGAGCCAGTTGGCCGGGTCCTCCCCGATATGGTCTTCCACCATCCGGCTATACCCGTTGAGGATTTCATGGGTTCCGGCCGGATAGGGAGGATCGGCGATCCGGATGAAGGAGATCCGGTAATGGCCTCTCCGGACCCGGTTGACCTTCATGAAAAACACC